>JANNQE010000830.1:0-6609 GCA_031441625.1 Planctomycetia bacterium | reverse complement strand
GGGCTGGCCTCCTTCAGGCTGATGAAGAACCGCATCGTGTCGTCGTTCGTGTTCGTCAGCGCGATCTCTTCGCCGAACTCCCGCTCCTCCGCCACCTTGAACTCGGCCGACTGCTTGGCCGCCACCTTCACGTCGAAGCGGAACAGCCCGGCCGTCTCTTCGACCGGCTTCGCCGTCTCGACCATCTTGAACTGCTGGTTGGTGCGGTTCGGGTGTTCGATGACCAGCACGCGGTCGGTATCGCTCTTGTTGCTGATCTTGTACACCTTCTCTTCGCGTTGGCGGCGGGTGGTGCGGACGATGCCCATCGTCGCCTTCACGCTCACGAGGGTGCCGGACTGCGGGGTGTTCTGCGGGATCACTTCGGTGCCCAGGTCGATGGCATACGCCAGCAGCCGCTCGTCGCCGGCCAACGTGTCCTGAATGCGCGAATCACCGGCGTCCACGTTGGCGTCGAACACGGTGATGGGCCCTTGCGGCAGGGTGGCCTTGGTGCTGTTCTTGAACCGGAAGCCGAGGAGCGGGTGCTTGGCCTGCACGGCCGGGTGATAGATGCTCACCCGCGTGCCGTCGATGTCGTCGCTAATGATCGGTAGCAGCGCCGACTTCTGCCGGGCCAGGTTCACCGGGTGCTTGATGCCGTACTGGAAGCTGTCCCCCAACTTCGCCGCCGTCGCGGCGCTCTGCACCCCGCGACCGTCCATCTGCTGCACGAGTTGTTGCACCTCTTCACGTTCGAGGGCGTCCACCGACTTGCGGAGCGCGCGAGAGTCGGCAAGGCCGTCCACCGCCGACTTCCGATCCATCAACTGTTCCATCTGCTGCTTGGCCTTGTCCTCCTTCTTCGGCTCCGGCTTGCCGTCGTTCGGAAGGCGACTGGTCGCCGCCGCCCGGCTCGGCCGTTGCCCGTTCTGCATGGCGTACCCGCCGTCGTAGGCCGGCGGGCGCAGCGAGGCGAACAGCTCCGGTTCCACCGTCGGCCGGGTGACGTACAGCGGGTTGTACAGGTCCATCTTGAAGCTGATCGGCCGCCCGCTCACGAGGCCCATCTTCACGTTCGTCCAGTCCTCGTCGGTCGGGTTCTCGACGATGGCCCACCCTTGCAGGTACGGCTTCTTGTCGGCGTCGAGCACCAGCCGGTAGCTCGTCTTCCACACGGGCGCTTCGATGACGTAGCCGACCTTCACCTTGCGTTTCCCTTCGCCGCTGAACTGGATGCTCACCGCCTTCTTCTGCGCGTCGTGGGACAGCGCCAGCGTGTCGAGCGCCCGCTTCAGCTCGGCTTCCAGGACCGGGTTGAGGAACCGCACCCGCTGCACGTCCATCATCTTGACGGCGCGGAAGCCTTCCGCCGTGCTCACGTTCAACACGGTGCAGTCGAGCTGCGCCGTGCCCACCGGCACCTTCTGAATCTCCGTGCCGAGGATCGTCCCTTTGATGGTGCCCGGTTGCGTCGTCACCGTCGTGTTCATCACCACTTCGACTTGCTCGCCCCGCGCCTGGCCGAGGATGTTCGCCAGCGTCGGTGCGCCGTTCAGGTCGATGGCGAAGCTGGCGAGCGTGCGGTCCACCGGCTCGTGGCTGTCGTAACTGACGGCCGAGATGTGGCCGTTGTTGAAGTCTTGCAGCGTCATCGACTTGAGCAGGTCGTTGATGTCGCCCTCCGGGAACGTCAGGTCCACCCGTGCCTCGCCGTCCACTTCCCCAGTGCGGCCGAAGCAGCCCACCCCGCTGTTGAACAGCACGACCTGCTTGATCGGCAGGCTCACCGCCGGTTTCGGATCCCCGTCAGCTTTGCCGGCGGCGTCGGCCGTCGGCACCAGAGTGTTCGCCAGGAAGCCAACGCCGGCCGCTCCGACCACTGGAGCCGCCCAGAGAAGACGACGCAGACGCATGAGAGGAGCCTCGGAGAAGTGAACCAGCCGCCGTGTCATCGCCGCGCGCCCGCGAGAGTTCTCAGCGCGCACGCAGGCGCGCAGCGTTGACACGGTCCCCTCACTCTCCGGGGAGTTGATTCGCCCGTCCACCACCCGTTGCCACCTCGTTACCCGGCTCGCTCTCAGCGCCCAGTCGGACTGGCGCGAATCAGCTCGAGCGGGTAGCCTGACAGGTTAGTCCCCGAGGTGACTGTCATGGTCGACAACGACAACTGGATTGACTGCCCGTGGGACGCCGGCGAGATCCGCCTGCTCGTCCGCGGACTGGCGAAGTGCCTGATCCAGGCGCGGTGGCTCAACGATCCCGCCTTCCTACGGGCCGATCAGGTGAACGCCTGGTTCCCGCCGAACGGGGCAGAACTCTCGGGCACCGACCGGTCCGTCAGAACCCTGCTCGGGCACGCGGCAATCGCCGCTCGCCGGCTCCAGGCGATCGGGTTCCTGCCCGACGTGTGGCACACCAGCGCCACCCTCGTGCCCGGCCCGGCGGTGGCCGGGGAACTGGTGTCGGCCACCCAGCGGCTGCTCTCAGGGGACGTCGACGCGGACGACCCGGTCGCCGCCCTCACCACCGCCTCCCGCCAGCCCGACCCGCCCCCAAAGTGGAAGAGGCTCGTCGACTGGGACGAACTGCCGGAGCTCCTCAGGCTCCTGGAGCAGTTGCCCGAGCCGAAGCCCCGCCCGCCGGCGGTGGTGCCGCATTGGGAACCTGATTCCGGGGTGCTGAGATACGGCCGGTGGGTGGCCCGGCGGGTGGCCGCCGGGGCGGAGAACATCCGCACGGTGTTGGACGCGTTCGCCGCCGCCGGGTGGCCGCCGAAGATTCCGTCGCCGTTCCGGAGTGGGCCGGAGGTCGTCCACGAGACGCTCAAGCGACTTCGCACCGGAATGCAGCACATCACCTTCCGCACCGAACGGGGCGGACGAGAGGTGTGCTGGGCGGTGGCGATGCAGGCAGCAAAGAAGCGGACGACCAAAACGCCCAAGTCGAACCGCAAGTGAACGGTGTGGGAGTCGACCCGCGGATGACGCGGGCGGCCGACGTCACCCGCGGGTTGAAGCACTTTTATCCAGTAGGCCAGCCCGGCCACCCGAATGTCGTATCCGACTCACTCGCCGCACGGCCTAGCCGATTGGGTACGCGTCTGCCCGTCATTTCCGCCCCGCGATGCCCCGAGCCCGCCACGTGTATTCCCCGCGAGTGCGGCTAGTGTGGGCGTGTCCGTCCACCCCGTGCATGCGAGGCGATGATGAGCACTGTCCACCTGTTGGGTGAGGAGATGATCTCCCTCGGCACGGCTGCCCGGATGTTCCCCGGCGCACGCGGGGCCGAGCGGGTGAACCCGTCGACCGTCTACCGCTGGGCCTACAAGGGGGTGCAGACTCCGGGCGGCTTGGTCCGGCTGGAGAGCCTAAGGGTGGGCAGCAGAGTACTCACCACCAAGCAGGCGGTCGAACGGTTCGTCGCCGCCTTGTCGGCCCACGCCGAACCCACTGCCGCCCCGGCGGTCCGCACCCCGTCCGCCCGCCAAAAGGCCGCCGATGTGGCGGGCGAGACGCTGAAGAAGATGGGCGCGTGAGTATCTCCCCCAACACGAGATCACCCGATGGTACCCCTGCTCAACCGCGGCGCCCGCGCCCGTCGAGCCGAATTGCTCCGTCAACTCGCCCTCGACCCGGCCGGCGACCCGCTGCTCGCCACGTCGTTCGACGCCGTACGGCATGCCGAGCGGTTCGACTCGCTACCGGACGAGGTGCTCGATCAGCTGCACACGGTCGAGCACTTCGAGGACCCGACGACCCGGCGGATCGTCCGGCGGCGGGTCCCACTGTGGGTGCGGAAGGACGGCGGCTACGAGGTGCCGAACCGGCTCGTGCCGCTGGTCCAGCAGTACTTCCGCCGGCGATCCGGCGGTGTGGCAACACTACCGGCCGGGCCGGACGTGAACGCCTACACCGGGCTCGCCGACCCGCTCGTCCCGGCCGCCTTGGACGCCTACGGGCGGGCGGTGGTTGAACCGGGCGCCGGGGTGCGGATCCCCTGTCTCATCGGGGGCCTCATCCGTGCCCATCCCGAATGGCGACTGGCCGTCGTGTGCCCGACCCGGCGGGCCGTCGGACAGGTGACCCGAGACCTGCGGCAGGCGGGCGAGTACGCCAAGGCGTTCTTCGAATTCGTGATCGACGAATGCCCGCGGCCGAAAGTGGCGGTCGGCACCCCGGCCGGGCTGGCCTCCCCGACGGCTGCCGTGGAACATGTCGACTTGGTGGTAGTGCTCGACCCGGCCTGGTTCTGCGGACTTGCCGGTATCCCCCTGCGAATGGTGTCGAACCTGGTGCGGGTGCCGTGGCTCGGCCTGCTGCCGACCGGCCGGTCGCTCAGCCCGCTCGAACGCGACATCGTCACCGCCTTCTTCGGACCTTTCCATTTCGAAATCCCCGCCCACGGTCAGGTCACCAGGCAGGTGCTGTATACGCCGCAGACGATCGTGTTGCCGCCGGGGGGCGGTTACGACCGGGTGGTGATGGCCCTGGCCGGCGAACTGGTCGCCCCCGAACGGCGAGAGGACCGAGGGCGGTTCGGCGTCGTCCGGCAGGCCGAGGGCATCACCGGCCCGGTGGTCGTACTGGCCCAGGACGAAGCCCGCGGCCAGGCTCTCCGCCGCATGCAGCGGCCGGCGGACCAAGAACTGGTGCGGGTGGTCACCGCGGACGAACTCAACCGGCTCGCCGGAGTGGGCATCCTCGTCCGGGCCGATCGTCGGCCGCACTGCCCGCCGTTCTCGTCCGCGGCGTTGGTGGAACTGCAAACGGCTCGCACCCCGCTCCTCGTCATCGATGCCACTGGCCCGAACGTCGACCGATTGGCTGACCATCGCGCGGCCGAGTACCGGGCGATGAACTGGGTGAGCCTGGCCGCGTCCCGCGGCGGGTGGGCGGAATGGGAGCGGTGGATGCACCGCCCAATGCCAGGTCAGAAATCGGTGCGACGCACGAGCGCAAACCAGTAGGCGATGCAACGCCAATAAATGACCAGAGATTTTGGGGTCGACCCCTCGGATTCCCCGCGAGCCCTGCCGTGACACCCGCCTGGACCGAATACGACTGCCGACGCCGCACCACCCGGTCCTGCCGGGGTGGGCGGCGTCCCGCCGTCCGGGCGGTGCTGGAGGAGGTGCTCCACCCGGACAACCTGAACCGGGTGTGGGAGGGAATGGCCACCAAGAACGGCCAGGCCCCCGGACTCGACGGGGTGCGGCTCGGCGACCTGAGCACCGGCGAGCGGTTACAGCTCTTTCGCGACCAGCGGGCGGCGGTGCTCGACGGCACCTACCGACCGCAGCCCCTGCGCGAAGTCAACATCCCCAAGCCGGACGGCGGCATCCGCACCTTGCGGCTGGCGGTGGTCGGCGACCGGGTCTTGTCGAAAGGCGTAGCGGACGCCCTCACCCCGCTGGCCGAGCGGATGTTCCTGAACTGCAGCTACGGGTTCCGGCCGAAGTTGGACCGGTTCAAGCTGCTGGCCGATCTGAAGGTGCTCTGCGAAACCCACAACCGGTGGGTGCTGACCGGCGACGACGTGCGGAAGGCATTCGACTTCGTCCCGGTCCAACAGGCGGTCTGCGCCCTCCGCCAACTCGAACACCTGGGGGCGGACCCCAGGCTCATCGCCCTCGCCATCACACTCATCAAGGGCCACGCGCCCAAGGAGGTCGGTCTTCCCCAGGGGGATTCACTATCCCCGATGACACTGAACCTGCTGCTACACACCGCGCTCGACACCGCGATGACCGCCGCCCGCGGCGGACACGACCCGGTGGGGTACTACAGGTACGCCGACAACGTACTGGTGGTCACCCGCACCGCGATCGAAGGACGGGCTGAACTCGAACGGATGCGCGAACTGCTGGCCGAAGTCGGACTCACGCTCAAGGGAGCCCCCGGCGTCCCCTGCGACCTCGAAGCAGGGGACCACCCGGACCTCCTCGGGCTGAGACTGACCCGCACCGGCGACACGCTGACGTTCGAGATCCCCAACACCAAGTGGGACGACCTGCAAGCCAAGCTGGTCGCCGCCCACGGGGAGGCCAACCCCACCGCAACTGCCAGACAACTGGTAATCGGGTGGATTCAGGCCCACGCCCCCGCCTTCGGCAACAATTCCAAGAAGGACGAGGAGACCGCCAACCGGCTGTTCAACCTGCTCCGACGCACCGGACACCGCGACGCCCTCACCTGCGCCCAGATCGTCAGCACCATGCGGACGGCATCGGCAAAGTGGGAGCGGACGGTATCCGAGGCTCGCGTCAGATTGACGGCCGAGCTGAACTCCACCCCCAGTACCACGACCGGGATGACGGCACACGCCACTGCTGTCACACCGACTGTCGACTGCATCGGGATGGACGGGAGTACCGACGACACGACCCAGGACGTCACCAGCCGGACCAATACGGACGGGACGACCGGGACTGAGTCGGAAGGATCTTCCGAGTCTTCTTCTGCTTCAACCTCCTCCTCCATGACTCCCTCCCGGCCATCCGGCCGGTCCACCGCGCTTCCGGATCACCCTGTGGTCCCCAATAGCGCACACCCCCGTCGAGCGCGAACCTCGAACGCAGCAGTTACCCGTTCCCGAACTCATCGACCCCGGCATCGTCCTGGCGACTGT
>JANNQE010000829.1:0-3194 GCA_031441625.1 Planctomycetia bacterium | reverse complement strand
GGCCGTCGGATGTAGCCCAGGGCGGAAGCCCTGGGACTGAAGTCCAAACCGCATCAGCCCCGGAGGGGCCGGCGTGTTACTCCCACTCGATGGTCGCCGGCGGCTTGCTGCTCACGTCGTACACCACGCGGTTCACGCCCTTCACCCGGTTGATGATGGCGGTGGACACGCGGGCCAGCAGGTCGTGCGGCAGGTGGCTCCAGTCGGCCGTCATGAAGTCGTCGGTCTGCACGCACCGCAGGGCGACGGTGTTCTCGTAGGTGCGGCCGTCGCCCATCACGCCCACGCTCCGCACCGGCAGCAGCACGGCGAACGCCTGACTCGTCTGGCGGTACCACCCGCTGCGGTGGAGTTCGTCGAGGAAGATGGTGTCGCACTGGCGGATCACGTGCAACTTCTCTTCCGTCACTTCGCCCAGGCACCGCACGGCCAAGCCGGGGCCGGGGAACGGGTGACGCCACACCACGTCATCGGGCAGACCGAGATCTTTGCCGAGCCGCCGCACTTCGTCCTTGAACAGATCGCGCAGCGGTTCGACCAACTCGAAGCCGAGTTCCTTCGGCAGCCCGCCGACGTTGTGGTGCAGCTTGATCGTCGCGGCCGGGCCGTCGGCGCTGCCGCCGCTCTCGATCACGTCCGGGTAGAGCGTGCCTTGTGCCAGGAAGTGCGCGTCGGGAATGCTGAGGGCTTCGTGACGGAACACGTCGATGAACGTCTTGCCGATGGCCTTCCGCTTCTCCTGCGGGTCGGTCACGCCCTTCAGCGCCGTCATGAACCGCTCGCCGGCATCGACCACGTGCAGGTCGGCCTGGAACCAGTCGCGGAAGGTGTGCCGCACCACCTCCGTTTCACCCGCCCGCATCAGCCCGTTGTCCACATAAATGCACGCCACCTGCTTGCCGATGGCCTTCACCAGTAGGGCGGCGCACACGCTCGAATCGACCCCGCCGCTCAGCCCGCAGATCACCCGCTTGTTGCCCACTCGCTGCCGCACGCTCTCGACCGTCTGGTCGATGAAGTTGCTCATCTTCCAGTCGCCGGCGCACCCGCACACGTCGCGGAGGAAGTTGCCCAGGATGATGCCGCCGTGCGGGGTGTGGTTCACCTCCGGGTGGAACTGGATGCCGAACGCCGGCTTGGTCGGGTGCTTGACGGCGGCCAGCGGGCAGTCGGCGGTCTCGGCGAGCGGGACGAACCCGTCGGCCGTTTGCACCTGATCGCCGTGGCTCATCCACACCGTACTTTCGAGCGGGTAGCCGCGGAACAGGGTGCTGGCGTCGGTCACCTTCAAACTGGCCCGCCCGTACTCGCGGGTGTGCGAACTGCCGCCGACCTTCCCGCCCATGAAGTCGCACATCAACTGCATGCCGTAGCAGATGCCGAGGACCGGGATGCCGAGATCGAAAATGGCCGGGTCGCAGTGCGGGGCACCCGGCTCGTACACGCTCGCCGGCCCGCCGGACAGGATGATGCCCTTCGGGTTGAGCGCCTTCACCCGCTCGGCCGACAGGTCGTGCCGAACGATCTGACAGAACACGTTCAACTCTCGCACCCGCCGGGCGATGAGCTGCGCGAACTGCGAGCCGAAGTCGAAGATGAGCACGAGGTCGGTGTTCATGTTGCGATCCCGATGGCATCGAGCGGCGTGGGTAGGCGGTGTGCTCACTCCGCGTGTTTGGCCATCTTGTTCCAGAACTCCTCAGCATCGCCGATGTGTCCGTCGGATCGAAACCGCTCGAACTCGATGTGCCCGTCGTCGAAAACCTCGACCTCCCATCGCTCGCCGGGAACGGCAGCTTCGATCATCACAGCTTCTTCCCGGTGGTGTGCGAGTCGGTACTGGATGTGTTGCTGCTCGAACTGGTTCAACAGGTCGAGCAGTAGTGCGAAGGCCGACCGCTCCGCTGCCCGCGGATGTACGCCGTTGATGGCAGGGGTCATTTGTTGAACCTCTTTCCAGAGAGAAGCTTCTTGATGGTTCGGAAGCCCGGCTCGTCGGCGTCGGCTCGGCGAACCACGTCTTCCCAAATCATACCGCCAATGTCGTCCCAACTCGGCGATCCCGGTTCGAGCGGTGCCTGACGAATACTTCCTCACTTGTCCGTGAGAATCTCGGCGACCGTCCTTCCGGCGTTTGCGTTGTTTGCCATCACCATTCCCCCGCGCGGCTGATATCCCATTTCCCCAAGCGAGATACCGCCAAACGCGCAGAGTCAATAGTCAACGACAACACATGCTGCAAGCCCACTTAGCCAGCTTGCCCCGACGGGCCGCTCACCCCTTCTTCCCCAATTCCGTCGCCCGGTCGGTCGCCGCGACGACTGCGTCCATCGTGGCGGCGCGGAAGGCGGCGCGCTCGAGGGCGTGCAACCCGGCAATGGTCGTCCCGCCGGGGCTGGCGACGGCGTCCTTGAGCGCCGCCGGGTGTGTGCCGGTGTCGAGCACCATCTTCGCCGAGCCGAACACCGTTTGCGCCGCCAGCTTCAACGCCACCTCCCGCGGCAGGCCCGCCCGCACCCCGCCGTCGGTCAACGCCTCGATGAACACGTACACGAACGCCGGCCCACTGCCGCTCAGCCCGGTCACGGCGTCGAGCAGCTTTTCCGGCAGCGGGAACGCAGTGCCGACGGCGGCGAACAGCTTGCCGACCAGTTCGACATCCTGCGACGTGGCGGCGGCACCCGCGGCGAACCCGGCGGCGGACGCGCCGACCAGCGCCGGGGTGTTCGGCATGACGCGAACAATGCGGGTGGTCTGGCCGAGGTGGTCGGCGAGTTGGTCGAGCGTGACGCCGGCGGCGATGGAAACGAACAGGTGGTCGGGGGTGACGTGCGGGTGGAGTTCGGCGAGGATCGCCGGCATCACCTGCGGCTTGACGGCCAACACGATGAGCCGACAGGCGGCGAGCACGGCGGGGTTGGTGTCCACCACCCGCACGCCGGTCTCGGCGGCGAAGCGGGTCCAGGCGGCGGGGTACGGGTCGGACGCGACCGCCGTGTTGCGGTCGAGCAACCCGGCCGCGATCCACCCCTTGGCCAGGGCGGTGGCCATCTGCCCGGCACCGAGGAACCCGATGGGTGGCGTCATGAGGCGGCAACGGGGGAAACGAACATCATAGTGAGGCGTGGAAGTGACAAGTGTCGGGAGCGCGGGCGTCCCGCCCGCTCCCGTTTCCGATGCGGGCGGGACGCCCG
>JANNQE010000828.1:0-21560 GCA_031441625.1 Planctomycetia bacterium | reverse complement strand
CGAGCGAGACGCTCGCTGGGACCACCCTACCCAGCCGCCCAATCCCGCTTCCCTGAGTCGCCCTGGCGGCTGATGCAGTGCGTGAAAAGCCCTGGAATCTCGACACTGCCGCGAACAATCGCGGCGCGCTCCTCCGACCCGCCCGTCGCGTTCGTGGCTTCCCTCACCACCGGCCCCTCAGGGCAGCGTTGGTCGCCGCCCCGAGCTAGTCGGTATGGCCATCCTGATCAGAACCGCCGTTCCGGCATGTGTCCACCCCGGGGCAGTGGCGCTCAGGCACAACCCACATCTCCTCCACCACTGCAAAGTAAGGGTGTGGCGCTCAAGCCGGCGTGCGATCCCGATGATGACCGAGCGTGCCCTGCCGGCCGTGGTGTCAAGCAGCCCCGGACGATCGGTTCACCTCTCACACGGACAGCCAGCGGGTCAACCCCTCGGCCCTCCCCGGGCGGACGCACACCCCACCAGGAACGCCCGAAGCCTGCGGCCTACCACCTCGGGATGTTCAATCGTGATCGCGTGTCCGGCTCCCGGAACGACGGTCAACTCCGATCCGGCAATCCGGGCGTGCATCCGCTTCGACTCCTCGGGAGGAGTCGCCCGGTCCTCGCCCCCGACGAGGATGAGTGTCGGCACCCGCACCCCCCCGAGTTCGGTAGCGTAGTCCGGCCGCCGGTTGACCGCGTCCGCCGCCCGCAGCGCCCCAGCCCGGTCGATCGCCGCGATCCGCTCGAACCACACGCGTCGTACTTCCTCCCGTGAAGGGTCGCGGAGGAAGTCCGTGCTGAACTGCACCGCCATCACCTGCGAGGTGACGGCCCGCACGCCGAACAGTCGGGCGACCCAGCCCATCAGCCGGAACCGCAGCGCGTTCGGTTCAGGCGAGGCGGAGGACCCGATCAGGGTGAGAGAGTGGAGCAGTTCGGGGTGGCGGACGGCGAGCCGCTGGCCGACGAACCCGCCCATGGAGAACCCGACGAAGTGGCACGGGCCACACCCGAGGTGGCGGATCAAGGCCGCCGCGTCCTCGGTCTGCGAGTCGAGGTCGTACCCGCCCGGCGGTGTCCCGCTCTGCCCGTGCCCGCGGGCGTCGTAGGCGACACAGCGGTAGTCGCCCCGCAGGGCCGCCACCTGCCCGTCGAACTGGCGGCAACTGAGCAGCAGGCCGTGGGCGAACACCACCGCCTCCGGGCCGGTGCCGTGGTCCTCGAAGTACAGGTCGGCCCCGCGGACGATGAGGCGTGGCACCGGTCCCTCGGGGCCGTTGGCGGGAAGGTGAGGCGTGAGGCATCTCGAGGAACTGGTCTCGGCCTTTCCACCCGACACGGAATCGTGCGGGGGCGGTTTCACACCGGCCGGAAGCCGGGGGCGAACACGTTGACGAACCGGGAAGGATCCGTCACCCCGCGGGAGCGCAGGTCCACTTCGGCCTCGGCCACTTCCTTTTCTCCCGCCACCCCGCCGACCAACTGTCCGCGGCGGTAGCGCACCGCCGCCGCGTGCAGCACCACACCCCATCGGGCGAAGTTCTCTTCCGCCAGCGTCAGCTCGCGGACCGCCGCGGCCGTATCCCCGCGGAGGTGCAGGACCGCGGCGCGGATCGACCGCCCGAGCCCCGGAGCGAAGTACGGCACTGGCATCCGCCCCAGGCGGCGAGCGACCCCGACCGCATCGGCGATCACCCAGGCCCGGTCGGCGGGTGCTTCGGCCGCGTGCCCGACTGCAGCCCGCCCGCGCGTCCACAGGGCGAACGCTCGGGTCGAGTGGTCGGTTAACAGGACCTGCACGGCGAGGTGCGGCCAGCGGGCGAGACACCACTCCCAGGCGGCAACTCCCCGCCCCTCGTAGAGCAACACCTCCGTTTCATTCACCCATCCGTAGAGGTGCTGGAGGTAGTACCCTTCGCCGTTGAGCGTCGCGTGGGCTGCGTGCAAACCGGCGCGGGCGTCGGTCGGGCGGTCGTCGGCCAGGTCGATGAGGTGGGCGCGGCCGAGCAGCGGTATGTTGACTGCGAGGTACACGTTCCCCCTGTCCAACTGGCCACGCGCGATCATCTCAAGGACATCGCGGGAGGCGCGGAGGTCGCCTCGGAGCTGTAGCAGGTACGCCTCAAACGCCCCGAGCATACTCCGCTGGTAGGCCACGCTCGGCGCGGCGCAGCGCCGGAGGGCGTCGTCGGTGGGCTGGAGTTGGCTGAGGGCGCGTTCGGAATCGCCGAGCAGGGCGTACCCCATGAATCGGTGGAAATCCAGGAAGGCCTCGGTGTGTGTCTGGTCGGCGGCACGCGGCAACCGTGCGGCGAGTTGTCGCCCTCGCTCGTACAGCCACTTCACCCGGGCCTCCGAAGGGCTACCGAGCCAGGGCGTGAGGACCATCTCGCGGGCGATCCCGAACGCCACCCCGCACGCGTCCCCGGCCTGTAGGCTGAGAAGCAGGCCGAGCGTGTGGAACCAAGCTGCCAGGAGCGGGTCCGACAGTCGGATCAGCGTGGCCGCCCACCGACAGGCTTCGATCCTCAATCGGTCCTCGGCTGCCACGTTCGCCCGCGAGTGGAACTTCAGCCCCCGCGCCCACAGCCGGAGCCGCAGCCAGACGATCGACCGGCGGAGCGCGCGAGTGGTGGGCGGGATGCGGACACCAACGGCGGCGAGCACCTCCACCAGCGTCCGTATCCCGTCCGCCAGCCGGCCGGCACGGATCAACTGTTCGGCCGCTCTCTGACGGGCGAACAGCGCCTCGACTCCGGCACTCACCACGGCCGCGGCGGCGAACTGGTTCGCCGCATCGACCGGCCGGGCCGCCTTCGCCAGGCAGTCGGCGTGGCTCAACAGCAGCCCCCTCCTGCGCGGGTCGTCCGTGCCACACAGGGCGAGCGCCCGCCCGTACTGCTCGGCCGAGCGGTCGAACGCCAGCGCGTTCCCCGACTGCTCGGCGGCGCGGGCGTAGTAGTCGGCCGCACGGCTCGCTTCGCCGGCGTGCTCGAAGTGATACGCCAGGACTTCCAGTTCCGCCCCGCTGGCGGCCAGCACCACCGCCAGCTCGCGGTGGTGCCGGGTTCGCACCTCCGGCGACAGGTCACCCGCCACCACCTGCCGAAGCCTATCGTAACACAGTTCGACCGTCCGTCTGCCGTCTTCCCCGCCGGCCGTCCGCACCCCCCGGCCCGTCACCAGCGCGTCGAGAACCGCCGACTGCCGATCCGGGGTGACGTGGGCGGCCCGGAAGGCGGCCTCCACGGCCACCGGCACGACGGCTACCGATACCACCTCCAGCAGCCGCCGCGTATCGTCGTACAGTTGGGCCACCAGGCCGCGGATCACCGTTTCGAGGGTCGGCGGCTCGGTCGAGCCGGGCCGGGCGAACTGGTAATCGACGAGTCCGTAGATGAACAGCGGGTTGCCGGCCGACTCGCGGGCGATGACCGCGGCGAAACGCCCCGCCGGGTCGGCCGCCGTGCCCAAGAGGGTGGCAGCCAGCGCCCGCGCCTCGTCGTCGGTCAGTGGGTCGACGGGGAGTTCCCGCCGTTGTTCGCGCGACAACCCCCGCAGGGCGGTCACGAACGGGTTTCCCTCGGCATCCCGACGCCGGTAGCCGAACACGAACAGCAGTGGCGGGGCGTCCGGCGGGCGGACCAGCTCTTCCAGAAGGGCGATGCTCTCACGATCCCCCCACTGCACGTCGTCGGCGAACACCCAGACGGGGGTGCGGGCGGCCAGCCGGGCGAGCAGTTCGCGCAGGGCGGCGAATCCCCGCCGCCTGGCCTCGTGCGGGTCGTCCGGGTTGGTCGGAGGCGGGGACTCGGCGACGGCCTCCAGCCGGCCGAGGACGGGGAACAGGCGGGCGAGGTCGGCGAGGTGGACCGGAAGCACCGCCGCGGCCTGTTCGCGGGTCTGCCGTCGCAAATGCCGGAGGAGTGCGTCGATCACCCCGTCGAACACCTTGTACGGCACCGCGCTCTGTTCGTAGCACCGGCCGGCGAGTACCACCGCCCGGCCGCCATCGCCCGCTTCCCGCATGAACTGGGCGACCAGCTCGCTCTTGCCCACCCCGAACGGGCCGTGGATCTCCACCAGCACCGGGCGGCGGTGGCGGCGGACCTCGGCGGCGGCGGTCCGCAGGGCGGTCAGGTGCGGGTCACGGCCGACCAGGGGCGGTCGAACCGCGGCCGGCGGGCGGGTCAGGGTGACGGTCCCGCCCAATCGGCGCAGCACCTCGTCGCCGGCGGGTCGAGCCGCCGGGTCGGTCGCCAGCAACTCCACGCACAGCGCTTCGAGGTCGAGCGGGATGTCGTCGGCGAAGGCGGACGGACGGGGCGGGGCGGTGGCCTCCTTCGCCCGCATGACGGCCAAGGCGTGGCCGGTGAACGGCAGCCGGCCGCACAGGGCGGCGTACAGCAGTGTCCCGAAGCTGTACCAGTCGCTCGCCGGGGTGAGCGAGTCGGCCCCGAACTGCTCCGGGGACATGTAGTCGATCGTCCCGACCGGGCCGGACGCCCGCTCGCGGTCGTGCTCGATGTCGGCCACCAGCCCGAAGTCGAGCAGTTTCACCCGCCCGTCGGCGGTCGCCAGGGCGTTCGACGACTTGATGTCGCGGTGCAACTTACCGGCCCGGTGGAGAGCGTGCAGGGCGGACGCGAGTTGCGCCAGTGCCGGGCGGAGGCGGGCCGGGTCGGGTCGGCCGTCGCGGCGGACGTGCTCGAGGAAGTGGACGCCCTCGACGTACTCCATCACACAGAACCAGTTCGCCCCCTCGGCGATCTGGGCGTACACGGTGACCAGGTTCTCGTGCCGGAGGCCGGCGAGGGCGGCGAACTCCCGCTTCAGGTACGCCAACCGGGAGGGGTCGAGGTGGGTGAGCGTTTTGACGGCGACCACCCCGCCGCGGGGGTCGCGGGCCTTGTACACCACGCCCATGCCGCCGCGGCCGAGTTCGCCCTGCAGTTCGTACCCGGCCGGAAGGACCGGGCCGCGGCTGGGTGCGGCCGGCGCGGACCGGGTGACTTGCTCGAACTCGCCGAGCAGCCGCAACCGTTCGACCACCGCCGCGTGCAACTCCGGGTCGTCGCCGCATAGGGCGGCGATGTCGGGCGTGCGGCCGGCCACCCGCTCCGCCTCCACGAGCGCGACGAGGTCACTCACCTGGGTTTCAGACATGCCCCGCCCCCCGGATACCACATGAGCGGAAGCCCAGACGTTCACCCGACAGGAAACTGCCAGCGTGACTGGTCATTGGTCCGGCGGGAAGGCCGACTCCTGCAACTGTCTGGCGAGGCGAACACGCGACTCTTGCCATCGTCGCTGGACCGTTCGCACATCGACCCCGAGTAGGGCGGCCGCGTCGGCCTGGGACATCCCCTGGTAGTGCAGCAGGTCGACCACCTCTCGCTCGTCGTCCGGCAACCGGCCGACCCGCTCGTGGAACTCCCGCCAGCGGTCCAGTTCGGTCGAGTCGGACGCCGCCACCGCCTCGAACCGGCCGCCGTGCGAGTGCCGGTTCGCCCCCTCCCCGCGAGGCCCGTAGTAGTGGCGGTGGAGATCGAGCAGTTCGCGGCGGATGGCGGTCGCGGCCAGCCCGAAGAACTGCTTCGGGTTGTCCGGGGTGACCCCATCGAGCGACCGGAGCAGCCGCACTGTCGCCTCCTGGAGCACGTCATCGGTGCCCTCGAACCGGGCCACGGCCGGATACCCGCGGAGGAGGTGGCTCGCCAGCCGCCGCAGGTTGTCCTGCACGCGGCGCAGGAGTTCGTCCCGGGCGGCCGGGTCGGGGCGGGCGAGCAACGCTCGTAGTTCGGCAGTGCGGAGGTCGTCGGGCACGGGAGGAGTCCGGGAAAAATCACCCGCCTGTGTCGGCTCGGCGGGGCGACACCCGCTCGTGGGGTGTCGGCCGGGATTCTACCACCCTCCCGGCGGCTGTGATACCCCCCCCGTTTCGGAGACCGTCATGCCCCGCACCATCCGCTTCGCCGTGCTGCCCACGCTGTTCATGCTTCTCCCGTTCGCCGGGTGCCTGTCCGGCCCGCTCCGCGGGGCTGACGGCGAGGCCACCATCCGCGTCAAACTCGCCGCCGGAGAGGTCGAAGGGTCGAAGAATGACAACGTCCGCGTGTACAAAGGCATCCCGTTCGCCGAGCCGCCGGTGGGCGAGTTGCGGTGGAAGCCCCCCCAGCCGGTCAAGCCGTGGAAGGGGGTGAAGCAGGCCAAGGCGTTCGGTGCGGCCCCTCCGCAAGACGGGGTGGTTCCGATGCTCATGGGCGTCCCGAAGTGCCGCAGCGAAGACTGCCTCTACCTGAACGTCTGGACGCCGGCCGAACAGAGTAACGAGAAGTTGCCGGTGATGGTCTGGATTCACGGCGGCTCGTTCAGCATGGGTTCGACTTCACAGCCCCTGTACGACGGATCCCGCCTGGCGAAAAAGGGCGTGGTGGTGGTCTCGGTCGGCTACCGGGTCGGCCCGTTCGGCTTCCTCGCCCACCCGGAACTGACGCGTGAGGGGGGCGGCAGTTCGGGCAACTACGGCCTGCGGGATCTGATCGCCGGGCTGGAATGGGTCCGCGACAATGCCACAGCATTCGGCGGCGACCCCGGCTGCGTGACCATCTTCGGCGAGTCCGCCGGTGGCAGTGCGGTCAGCCTGCTGGCCACCTCGCCGAAAGCGAAGGGGCTGTTCCACCGGGCCATCAGCCAGAGCGGGCCGGGGTTCACACCGAGCAAGACGGCCGCCGCGGAACCGTTCCAACTGACACCGACGCTCGCGGTCGCCGAGGCGGAGGGGGAGGCGTTCCTGGCCAAGCTGAAGGCCAAAGACCTGACCGCCGCCCGTGCCCTGTCGGCCGAGGCCGTGTTGAAGGGTGGGTTCTCCGGGTGGGCAACGTTCGACGGGGACGTGCTGCCCGGCGACCAGTACGAGATGTACCGGGCGGGCCGGTTCAACGACACGCCCGTCCTCACCGGTTCGAACGCCGACGACGGCGCGATGTTCGTGCTCTCCCGCGCGACGCCGGCCGAGTTCGAGGCTACGGCCAAGCGGTTCGGCGATCACGCGGGGAAGGTGCTCGCCGCCTACCCGCACGCGACCGAGGCCGAGGCGACACGGGCGATGCGGGACTTGGCCGGCGACGGAGCATTCCACTGGACTGCTCGAACGTGGGCGAAGCTCCAAACTGAAAAGGGCAAGGGGAAGGCGTTCGTCTACCGCTTCGACGGCCCGGCGGGCGGGGCGGGCCACGGGGCCGAAATCGGGTACGTCTTCGGCAACCTCGGCCAGTGCCAAAAGCCGCCGGCGGAGGACGCCGCACTGTCCGACCTGATGAGCAGCTACTGGGTCAACTTCGCCCGCACCGGCGACCCGAACGGGCCGTGCCTGCCCGAGTGGTCCGCCTACTCCCCCAAGGCGACCCGGGTGATGACGTTCGCCGCCGAGATCGGCATGAAGGACCTGCCGCACGCTCAGCGGCTGGAGGTGCTCGACGAGTACTTCGCCTGGCGTCGCGGGCCGATGAAGCACGACCTCCGGGCGCGAAAGTGATGGTGTACGCCCGATCGCTTCTCCAGCCAGCTGCTCGCACCCCACCACCATCTCGTTTGGTCGAGAGGTCGGATCAGGCGCGTACACCAGTCGAGTTCCTCCAGTGACGACTTGAAACACTGTCGATTCCGACTGCACTCCATGAAAAACAGATCGCCGGTGTCAGCTTCCGCCTCCGCCTTTCGCTTCCCCGGGTGACACACATCGGCCGCCGTTGGCCCGACCGCCACCCGGCGGCCCGATGGCGGCCGGCCCAACCGGAGGGTGACATGCGCGACGACCGCGACGACGGCCCGGGGCCGTGTATCCTGTCGAGACTCGTGAGCCTCGCCGTGCCCGCGGTGGCGGTGCTGATGATCTGGGGCCAGACGGGTAAGCCGGCCAGACCGGACAACCCACCGCCCGTCACCCTCCGGGCGGCGGTCGCGGACCGCATCATCGCCTCGCGGTACGCCCCTGGCCCGCCCACCACCCGGGCGGGAGAGCCCCCCACCGTCCGGAACACGGGCGGGAGGGACTGACCCTCCGGCTGGACACCCGCAGAAAACGCCGCAGACTGGCATGAGACGACTCAAATACCGCCCTGCTGACTTTCCCTGAGAAAGTTGACGCGGGGCGCGGGGTTGGAATCGTGCTTGGCGAGATGAGAGTCGTGTCCTTATCACCGAACCTCGGAGGAAACCTCATGTCACACACTCGCGCGCCCGCCCTGATCGCCCTGATCGCGGGCGCACTCGTCTGCCACCCGCATCCGGTCGCGGCCGCAGACCCGGCTTCGGGGGCCGTCGGCGGCACCGTCCGTCCGTTCACGGTGCGACAGCCGGACGGGGGGACCGTCACCCTCCCCGAACACTACAAGGACGCGAAGGCGGTCGTGGTGGTGTTCTTCGGGTTCGACTGCCCGATCGCCAAGAGCTACGTCACCCCGCTCGGCGACCTGGCGAAGGCCTACGCCGACAAGGGCGTGACCGTCGTGGGGGTGTGCCCGGACGAAGGGGCTGCGGAGGTGAAGAAGCAGGTCGCGGCGTTCGCCGTCGGGTTCCCGGTGTTCGCCGACCCCGACCTGAAAGCGATGCGCGAACTCGGAGCGAAGCGCGTCCCCGAAGCGTTTGTGTTGGACGCGAAGGGCGTGATCCGCTATCGCGGCCGGGTCGACGACGGGTGGCTCACCCCCGGGAAACAAAACCCCCGCACGCCGGTGCCGAACCTGAAGAACGCGGTCGAGGAGGTGCTCGCGGGCAAGGCCGTCACGGTTCCCGAAACGCCCGTAGTCGGGTGCCCGATCGGAACGCCCGAGAAGGTGAAACCGGTACCGCCGACGGGCGCGAAGGTCACGTTCTACAAGGACGTGATGCCGGTCCTTCAGAACCGGTGCCAGGAGTGCCACCGCCCCGGCGAGGTCGGCCCGTTCAGCCTGCTCACGTACAAGCAGGCGGTGCGGTGGGGCGACCTGATCAAGGATTACACCGCCAGCCGGGCGATGCCGCCGTGGCGCCCCGCCGGCGGCCCGGAGTACCTGCGCGACCGCCGGATGCCGAAGGCGGAGATCGAGCTGCTGGCCGCGTGGGTGGACGCCGGGTGCCCGGAGGGCGACCCCAAGCAAGCGCCGCCGGAGAAGGCGTTCGCCGGCGCCGAGTGGCAACTCGGTAAGCCCGACCTGATCGTCGAAATGCCCGACGAATTCCACCTCGGCCCGACCGGCCCCGACCACTTCCGCGCGGTCGTCATGAAGACCGGGCTGACCGAGGACAAGATGATCGTGGCCTACGAGGTGAAACCGGGGAACCCGCAGATCGTTCACCACACCATCAACTACTTCGACACCACCGGCCAGGCGAGCAAGTTGGAGCAGGCCGAGCAGGACCGCAAGAAGGACCCGAAGGAGTCGGACCGCGGGCCGGGCTACACCGCGGCCATGGGCATCGGGTTCATCCCGCTGCGGCCGTCCGCGATCGGCGGCATCGGCGGGTGGACGCCGGGCCTCCGCGGGTTCACGCTGCCCGCCGGCACCGGATACCACCTGCCCAAGAAGTCCGACATCGTGGTGCAGATGCACTACCACCGCAACGGCAAGGCGGAGAAGGACCGAACTAAGATCGGGCTGTATTTCGCGAAAGACCCCAAGGCGCTGAAGCCGCTCCAGGCGCTGGTGGTGCCCGGCCTCGTCTCGCCGACCGACGAGTTCAAGCCGTTCGGCACCATCCCGGCGGGCAAGTCGGAGTTCGTGGTCCGCGGGCGGGTAGTCGCCGAGCAGGACTGCACCATCTACTCGGTCCTCCCGCACATGCACATGCTCGGCAAGTCGGTGAAGGTGACGATGACCCCGCCGGGCGGCCAGGAGCGACTGCTCGTGGACATCCCGGACTGGGACTACAACTGGCAGGAGAGCTACTTCTTCAAGGAGCCGATCGCGGTGAAGACCGGCACAGTGTTCGAGGTGTCGGCGGTGTTCAACAACGCGGCGAGCAACCCGAGCAACCCGAACAGCCCGCCGAAGGACGTGAAGCAAGGCCAGCAGACGACCGACGAGATGCTGTTCGGCTTCCTCCGCGGCACGTCCGACACCCCCGGCCCGACGATCAAGGTGAAGCCGCTCCTCGATCGGAGCGATTACGAACCCGCCAAGAAGTAACCCTCGTGCCACCGGAAACCACCCCTCACCTCAGCCCCACCCTTGTGTCCCGCGCCCGGCCTCGGCTGCAACCGCCGAGCAGGCGCGGGACACAAGGGCGAGAGGCGGGGGCGGGGTTATGCTGAACGACACCCGCTCATCTCCCTTCTGAGGTCCGCCCGATGTCCGCCTCAGCCTCGGCCGACCGCTACCACGCCCTCGACAGCCTCCGCGGGTTCGCGATGTTCCTGGGCGCGGTGCTCCACGTCGCGATCTCGTTCATGGCGACGCCACCGGCGTTCTGGCCGGTGCGCGACGTCGAACCGACGCCGCTCGCGGACGTGTTCCTGATGGCGGTCCACGACTTCCGCATGCAGTTGTTCTTCCTGCTCGCGGGGTTCTTCGGGTGCCTGCTCTACCAGCGGTACGGCCTCGGCGGAATGACCGTCCACCGGGTGAAGCGCGTGGCGATCCCGTTCGCGCTGTCACTGGTGCTCGTCGTCCCGACGGTTCAGGCGGTCGGGATGTACGCGGAGATCGAGAACGTCCGCGCGGCGTCGGTGCGCGGGGAACCGTCTCCGTTGCGCCCGGTCGCGGCGGACCTCGTCGCCGCGAACCCGGACGCGAGCACCGCCCGGTTGGTGGGCGACTACTTCCTGTCCGGCGCCCCGTTCGCGCGGCTGCCGCTGCTGCACCTCTGGTTCCTGTACTACCTGCTCATTCTCTTCGTCGCGGTGGCGGTGCTGTCGCCGCTCCTCGGCCGGCTGTCGGGCACGCGCCTCCTGGCCCGCATCGACGCCGGGTTCCGCCGCGTGGTCGAGGGCCGCGGGCGGGTGCTGGTTCCGGCCCTACTCACGTTCCCGCTGATGCTCCCGATGCGGTGGATCGTGGACACGCCGACCACCTGGATCCCGCAGTGGCACATCGTCGGGTACTACTCCGCGTTCTTCGCGTTCGGGTGGATGCTGTTCCGACACCGAGACCTGGTGACCGCGTTCGGCCGCGGGTGGAAGCTCAACCTCGCGCTCGCGAACGTCGGCGTGTTGCCGGTGATGGTCGGGCTGATCGTGACCGGGCGCGGTGCGGAGCAGGCCGGGGCCGACCCGTTGGCGTGGACACTCGGCGGGTTCGCGGCGTCGGTGCTGTACACGTGGCTGATGATTGTCGGCCTGTGGGGTGCGTTCCTGCACTGGTTCTCCCGCCCGTCCGCGTGGGCGCGGTATCTCGCGGACTCCGCCTACTGGTGCTACCTCGCGAGCCTCACGCCGGTCGTGGCGCTCCAGTTTGTCGTGAGGGACTGGCCGCTGCCGGGGCTGGTGAAGTGCCTGCTCGTGACCGTCGCGACGATGGCGGTTCTGCTCGCGAGTTACGAGTGGTGCGTGCGATACACATTCATCGGCGCAGTCCTGAACGGCCGGAAGTACCGCACTCGGCCGACTGGTGTGGTACTTCCGGCCGGATGAGCCGGCTACGCGTCTTCCGGCCACAGCCGCTGTCCGCCGAGTGACACGAAGAACCCGTACACCGCGAGGGCGACCAGGACCACCGCAGCGGTCGCGTTCGCGGTGAAGTACCAGTCGTGCGGGGTGAACGTCAGCGGCATGATGTTGAGCAGGGAGGAGGTGAGCACCCCCACCAAAACGGCGAGCCAACCGAAGCGGACGGCCGTGAGCACGACCAGTGCGGCGAACGCCACCGCCCCGACCCAGGTGAGGGGTGCGTTCTCGGGCATCGTCGGGAGTTGCAACCGCGTCCCGAAAGCCACGAGGGCGATGACGACGACGACGGCAGCCCACTCGCGCCGGAACAGGAGCCCGAACAGGAGCAGCAGGACGAACGTGCCCGCGGTGCGGAGCAACGCCATGCTCACCAGGGTCGCGACGAGACCCGGCGGGGTGTTGGGGGTGAGCGGTTCGTACACAGGGGCGAGCAGGTAGTGGGTGCCGAGGAGCGGCGCGACCACCTTCATCGGCACCGCGAAGCACACCCCGGCGAGGACGCCGAGGAGCAGGTCGCGGCCGACGAGCGGGTCCCGCAACCGGCCGCTCAGGGCGCGATTCCAGGAGCTCAGGCGCTCCGGCCACCGCCGCCGCATGTACGGTTCCACCGCCAGGTACACGACCACGAGCATTAGCCCCCAGAACGACATGATGCCGAACATGTCCATCAGCAGGACTCGCTCGACGTTCAGCGTCGCGGAGTGGGTGGTGATCAGCACCCAACCGACAAACGCGGCGATCGCGTACAGCACGAGGACACGCGACGCCCCCGTGACGTCGATCCGCCCCAGCTTCCAGTTGCGGTAGGCGACCGGAACGGCGGCGGTGACCGCGAGCAGCAGAATCCAGATGGATGCCCCGTAGCCCGCCGGCTTCCGCTGCACCTGCGCGACGACGTTCTCGCCCTCCGCGCGGTCGGGCCGGTCCGCTCCGCCGGAGAACGGCTCCGCCACGCGGAAGTAAACCGGCGAGCCATCGCAGGTGGCGACGTCCACCCGCTTCCCGGTGCCGCCGACCTCGTCCAGGCTCCACACGTCATCCGCGAACACCGCCGGCCGCCGCCGCGGGGGTCCCCGCGCGAAGTCGCTCGGCTTCAGATTCGAGGCCTTGAGCAACAGCTGCTCCCAATGGGTGCGGCACTCCTCGCGGGTGCGTGCGTTCGTCGGCTGCGGGCCGCGCGGGGGAACCGCGTGGTACTCGATCAGCCGGCCCTCGTGATCGAGGAGGACGCACACCATCCCCTCCGTCACCAACGGCGGATCAGCCGGGGTCACGCGGTTCGAAGGGGGGTGTTCGTTCGGCCCGGAGCGGTACCAGAAGTACACGAACGGCGACCGCCCGCCCGATTCCGACTGGCTCCAGCCGGCCGGCCGCTTGTGTGCGACGTCTTTGACCAAATCCAGGTCCCACTCGAACCCGTTGTGGTGAGCCTTATGGTTCTGGGCGCCGGCGAACTCCCCGGCGAGTTCCTTGGCGCGGTCGTCGAGGACATCACGACTCTTCATCGCCGGCAACTGCCGGTAGGCCATGGTCCGGTCCGCGATCGCCGCATGAACCAGGAGGCCGAGCAGCACGCTCCCGAGGAGCGCCAGCGCGACCCACCGGCGGAGCGGCTTGCTCGGGACCAGATTCGCCACCTCCTTCGGGGTGGGCAGCGGGAGCGCGTCTCTCACCTCGCGGGCCGACGCCGCGCGCTTCTTCGGGTCGTGCTCCAGGCACCAAAGGATTGCCTTCTCCAGAACCGGATCGAGCCGATCGACCAGTTCGGACGGGCGCGGCGGAGTCGTCTCCGCGTGCTGGCGGAGCAGTTCCTGCCGGGTCGTGCCGGGGAAGGGGCGGCGGCCGGTGAGCAGCTCGTAGAGGATCAGCCCCAGCGCGAACAGGTCGCTGCGCGCGGTGACCTCCCGCCCGGCGAGTTGCTCTGGGGCCATGTACAGCACCGTTCCGGCGCCGAACTCGTCCGCGTTCAGATCCGCGACCGCGGCGGCCAGCCCGAAGTCGGCCAGCTTCACCGTCCCGTCACGACTGAGCAACACGTTCCCGGGCTTCAGGTCGCGGTGGAGCAGACCGCACTCGTGGACCGCCGCGAGTCCGTCGCACAACTGCCGGGCGTAGGCGGTGACCTCGTCGGGCCCGAACCGCCCGTCCGGGCGCATCCGCGACTGCGCGACGAGGCTCCCCCCGGCCGCGTATTCCATCACCAGGAACCGCGTGCCGTTGTCCGCGCCGAGGTCGTGGACCCGGCACACGTTCTTGTGCGTCACCTTGCGGGCGAGGGCGACCTCTTGTCGGAACCGTTCGACCCACGTCTCGTCGTCGGCCCGGTCCTCCCGCAGGAATTTCAGCGCGACCTTTTCGTCCAGTTCCAGATCATCCGCCTGGTACACCTCACCCATCCCACCCGCTTCCGGGGTCGAGGCGATCACGTAGCGGCCTGCGAGCTCGGTGCCCAGAGGGTAACGGGCGTCGCGCCGCCGCGTCTCGGCACTCCGCCGCGAGTCGGACTTCGGGACCGCCTGGGACACGGTCTGTGCGAACAGTTCGTTGATGACGTGTGCGTACGCCGGGAAGCGTCCGATGTATTCCGCCGCGTTCGGTGACTCGGGAAGCTCTCGACGGCGTGCGAGTTCGTTGCGCAGCAAGTGATCGAAGAGGGCCCCGCGCGTGGGTTCCGGTTCGCCCGCGAGGTTGTCTTCGATGCGCGGTGGGTCACCATTGCGGCCACCGGCAACCCAGGCCTTCCACGCGTCGTCGAATCGGTCACACAGGACATCGTGCAGGTGCGCCACGCTGAGTGCGGCGGCGGCGTTCGGGTCGGGAGTCATTGCGGAACCTCCCCTTCCCACGTCTGGCGAATGAGCGCCAGTTTCCGTTCCACCGTCCCCTCAACGCGGCCGATCTTCTTCGCGATCTCGGCGTTAGTGTACCCCTCCATTTTCCACAGCGCGACGTCCCGCAGTGTGGGGTCGGTCAACATCTTCAGCAGGCGGTCGCACTCCTCGGCGACGAGGGCAGCCGTATCGGGGGGCGGTTCGCCGGTGCGGATGCTCGCGAGCGGGTCGGCGGCTTCATCGTGAGCGACCGCGGACGCCTGAACGGTGCGCCCGCCGCCGCGCTTCTCGCGCGTTTCCCGCCTGGCGGCGGTGACCGCCTTGCGGTGGACGAGCATGAGGAGAACTTGCCAGAGGTCGGTGCGATCGTCGAGTCTGGGGAATCGGCCCTGCTCGGCCCCGCGACAGAAGCTCGCGAACGCGGACAGCGCGAGGTCTTCTTCATCGGCCGCCGCGCGGGAGATCGTGAGGAGTCGTTTTCGCGCGAGCGAGACCAGCTTCGGGAACGCGGCTTCCCACACCCGCCGCACGGCTTCTGGGTCGCCACCTTTGAGCGGCGCGAGCCACACGGTCAGGCCGACATCGGGCACGTGGTCGGGCATGGCGGGCGAGGCTCGGGGGCGTGCGCGTCAGCGCGGAGCGTTCGCGGAGAGTATAACCGCAGATTGAGGATCGGGGGGACGGAACGCAACCGTGGAATTATTTTCTGTGCCGCGCGGGGTCGGTGGGAACGTCGGCGAGTGATGGTGTAACGACCCTCACCCCCCGATCACCCCCCCAGAGGACAACCCATGTTCGCGTCGTGGTTCACGCGCCGTCAGGCGCAGATGAGCTTCGCGGAGGGTACGGCGGCGCTGGACCGCGATGACACCGATCTCGCGCTGAGCTGGTTCAACGACGCGGTCCGGGAGAACGCCCGGTTCGCGCTCGGGTATCTCGGGCGCGGGTTGGCGCACCTGCGCAAGTTCGAGTTCGACGCGGCCATCGCCGACCTGTCCGAGGCGATCCGGCTGAGCGACGACGCCCGCGGGTATTTCCTCCGCGCCCTCTGCTATGAGGGGAAGGGCGACCGCACCCGTGAACAGGTCGACCGCCGCGAAGCACTCCGGCGCGACCCGCGGGTCGCGCGGTCGTTGCACGCCACGGTCGCGTAAGCGTGCGTGTGAAGCGATCAATCACATCCGGGAGAATGGAATCGGTGTGGACCCCATGGAAGAGAGCTTTCGCCTCCTCCTCGCGAGATCGCCAGTCCCGTCCAGAGAGGAAATCCGCAAGTGACGAGAGGAGCAGCGGATGGCCTTTGGCAAGCTGGTTGAGTTCGCGGAGAAGTACGGGCGTGAGCAGAGCCGCTGGCGCTCCGGATGCCCCCAGCAATTCACCCGCTTTAGGATCTGTGAACGCAGGAGTAGATTGTTCGTGGAGAATCCTACACCCCAAACTGTGTCGCACTTTGGGTAGCAGCATGAACTGACTGGTCGAGCGATTCCCACACCCCGCGATTTCGCAATCAGTCCGAGTTGGATAAGCCGCTCAGTGATCCAATGGTTGTCCTGCAACCTCGGCAGGTCGTCGAGGACAGCTTCACCTACTGGCCGGGAAAGTCGCGTTGTGCGAGAGCGCACTGGATGAATACGGGGAGCTGAGGGAGAAACTCTCCAGCCCGTCTCGCGGCTACGTGGGGAAATTCAAGGGCAAGTACCTGTTTCAGCAAGACGATCCTGACGAACGCCAAAGACAGCAACAACGGCTCGACACGTTCCTGATCCGGATTCGGTCGCTCGTAGCATTGAGAACCAGAGAGAGTCTGGCCGCTAGCCGGCGGAGCACCGCGAAGAACTGATCCGACTCTTCGGACAGCCTACCGCCGAGGCGATGGCGGAAGCGGCCGCGACGGGGGCAGCTCTGTGGTCCGACGACCTGGCGGTTGCCGAGATGGGGAGAGAGCGAACCTGAATAGCAAAGAGGGTCTGGTCTCAGCTCGTGTTTCGGGAGCACACATCTCCCGAAGTGATGACCGAACTCACGCTGTGTTGTCTGGCAGTTCCACGGAACCCGGTACTGGATCTGTACTGGCATTCGGTGTTCGGTACTGCGAATACCTGCTCTGAATTGCGTCTCTTTGCTCCTCTTGTCCAAGCAACTCGGGCGTGCTAAACTGCTGCAATTCCAGTGTATTTCAGACGTGTCGGCCGAGTCTGACGAGTTGCTTCGGGACCAAGAGGTCGCAGGTTCGAATCCTGTCAGCCCGACTGTTAAATCCCCTGGTTTTGAAGCACTTCGACACCCTGGCATCCTGCGACGAACGTAGGATGTCAGGGAACCCTGTCAGGATTCCTTTTCCGGTCCGCGAACGGCACCACCCGACAGGGAGGGACCGTCACATGGCACGCCCGCACAAGCCTTGGTACCGCAAGCCCCGCGACACGTGGTTCGTCGAAATCGACGGTCACCAGCACCCGCTCTGCAAGGGGGCGGATAACCGTAAACTCGCTGAGCAGGAGATGTACCGTCTTCTCGCCGAGCAGGAGGAGCCCACCTCGGCGGCCGAGAAGAAGACCGTCGTCGCCCTGTTCGCGAAGTTCCTCGGCTGGACGAAGAAGCACCGGGCGGGACAGACCTACGACCAGCACCGGCACTTCCTGAAGTCGTTCATCGGCGACCCGAAGCGCCGGCGGCTCCCCGCCCACAAGGTGACGGTCGACATCGTCGAGGACTGGCTCGACGAAAACGCGGGCTGGAAGAAGTCCCGCCGCCACGCCATCCGGACGCTGCTCCGGGCGTTCAACTGGGCCGTCCGGCGGCAAATCCTGCCGAAGAATCCGATTCTCGGGATCGAGGTGCCGGGGAAAAGCCGCGTCGTGAATTACCTGACCCGCGAGCAGCGGGAGCAGGTGATCGCCGGGATCAGGGACAAGCCGTTCAAGAGCTTCATGACGGCCATGAAGGAGACGGGCTGTCGGCCGGGCGAGGTGGCGGCCGTCACCGCGGCGGACGTCGACCTGGCCGCCGGCACGTGGACCCTCCAGCAGCACAAGACGGGCAAGAAGACCGGCAAGCCGCGGGTGGTGTTCCTGACGGAGGTTGTGCTCGCTTTGACGAAGGAGCTGGCGGCGAACAACCCGGACGGCCCGCTGTTCAGGAACCGGGACGGCGTCGCCTACACCCGGAATGCCATCCGCATTCGGTTCCGGCGGCTGCGGAAGAAGTACCCCGCGTTCGGGCACTTCACGAGCTACAGCTTCCGGAAGGGCTTCGTCACCGACGCCCTCGAAAACGGCGTCGGGGTCGCCCAGGTCGCCGAGCTCGTCGGGCACACCTCGACCGACATGGTGATGCGGCACTACAACCAGCTCCAGGAGCGGACGAATCACATGCGCGAGATGGCGGAAAAGGCGACGGGGTAGAAATGTAGAAAGGGGAGGCGTCCATGCCTCCCCTTCTCTGTTAGCCGAAGTGCTCAGCGACTTCCTTCGCGTCGTCCCGCCGTCGTTCCAGTTCGAACGACAGCACATCCTCTTCCTTCAGTCTGATCGTTCCGCGACCTATTCCGATCCGGAGCGCCGGAAGCAGCCCGTCGTTCACCATCTGGTACACGACGGACTTGCTCACGCCCCACCGTTCGCTCAGGTCCTTCACGGTGAGGTAGTTGCTCACGACTCCTCCTTGCCGTCTTCCTCGACGGCGGTCTTCGGCGACAGGAGCGCGTGGTACACGGCTGCTCCCGCCGAGTCGAACGGCCAGACGGCCCCGGTCCAGCCGAGCAGGCTGTTGACGATGCCGTTGGTGAAGTGGTTGCCGAAGATGATCCCGAGCATCACGGCGAACACGATGCTGGTCGTGATCGGCACGAACACCCAACTGAACAGCGCCGAGATCAGGATGAAGATCAGTAGCCAGGCGAAGACGACGAAGAGGGCTTGCGACTTAGACATTGCTGGGAACTCCGTTGGTGGTGATGGCGGCAGGGGTGGTTGCAGCGGGGATGCCCTTGCTCGGCAGCAGCGCGGCGGCGGCTTGCTGGGCTTCGATCCAGACGGTCAGCGGGATCTCGATGCCCGCATCCCTGAGCGTCGCCTTCACTTCATCCAGCGCGGCGCTCAGTAACTTCTCCGCGTCCGCACTCTGCGGCAGCGGGTATTTGCGCGGTCGGGCCATGATCAGTTCTCCATGGGTTTCGGAACTTTCAGGATCTTCGCGAGCCGATCCCACTCGCGCTCTTGGGCGGTCAGGGCGTACAGGATGCCCCCTTCGATTGCAGTGAAGACGAGGTTGAAGACCTTCCGGTACTCCGCTTCGTCGCTCCAGCGGAACAGTTCGAGCACGGCGGTCGTCGTTGCCATGGCAACGTCATGCAGAAGTCGTTTGTTCGTCATGGTGATGGCCCTCTATTTGTTGAGCGCCTTCACGACGGCGTCGGTGAGCGGGATGCCGAGGCGAATCAGATCGGCCTCGCCCCGTGCCCTCGGCGTGTACCACTCCGGCGGGCAGGGCGTGCCGAAGTCGATGTCCTCCGTCTCGAGCTTGGTCTCTTCCACGAACTTCGTGCGGAACCACCCCTTCTGATCTTTGGAGTGGCACACGCCGATGAGGATGTCGTTCTCGGGGTCGGGGAACGGCAGGTTGTAGAGCTCGTGCTCTTGGATCAGGTACTTGTCGAGGACGCTGTAGTGGAGCTTGTGTTCATCGCTCGTCGTCCGCATGGCCCTGATAAACTCGATCTTGCCGAAGGTCTTAGAGGCCATCATGACCGTGTTGTTCCCGCCGATTCTCAGGAACACTTTGATCCCTTGCACGTTCACGATCTCGTTCCCTTCCTTACTCCCGTACCGGTCCTCCATTCCTTCCATCTCGTGGACCGAGAACATCAGGTGACACTTCGAGCGGCGACCCCGGAGGGCCATGGGCCGCAGGAAATTCATTTTGGCGAGCGAGCGAACTTCGTCGCAGGAGAAGGTGATCGGCGTCTCGGGTCGCTTCGCCGAGTTCGCTTCCGTGCCGCAAACGTCCAGGACGATCGCGTACATCGGGGACAGAGCGGCGGAGATCGAATCGGCCCATTCCAATGAGATGGTACCCTTTCTCCCTTGCGCCACCTCCATCGGGTTGTGCAGCGGCAGGTGATCGCACAGCGACGCGAACGGGATGATGGGCAGGATGGCACCCTGGACGGTCGCCGCCACGTCCGCCCCCGCTTGGCCCCTGCCCATGACGGTCAGCGGGTTCGTCACGATGCCGTTGGTTGCATCGATGACGGCCTCGGCTAGCGCCCTGTGCGTGACCAACCAGCACAGGTCCATCGGGAGCCACTCCCGCGGCGCGAAGTGGTTGAGGCTCCTGATCAGCGCGAGCAACCATCCCCGGCCGTTCGACACCCAGAACGACAGCCGCCCGTCGGTCTCGCCTGGGAGCAGCTTCTCGACGACGGTCAGCAGCCTCGGCTCCGTGTCGGCGAGCTTCGCCAGGTCGATGCCCCATCCGTCCTTGCGCGTCACGTTGTAGCGGTAGATGTCCGTCCCCGCCGGGCACATGCGCTTCGCCCTCTCATGGAGGAAGTCGCCGGTATCAATGGCTATGACGGCCTCGCCACGCTCCCACGCCTTGTTGAGCAGCTTCAGGATGATCGTCGTCTTGCCCGAGCCCTTGACCCCGAACACGACGAGGCCCTGTCCCAGCAGTGCGGGGTCCCTGACCAGGAAGAAGTGTCGGCCCTTCGGTATCGGCGGGTCGAAGAAGGACTTCAGCCAGAGGTAGACGGCCAGCAGGTACGCGTACATGGTTGCCCTTTGCGTGATGGTGGTGAGGTTGCACAAAGAAGCCCCGTCACAACAAAGTGCCGGGGCCATGTTGGGTTGCACTTAAGCCTTGCTGCCGGTGCCTTTGCCCGTCGCCACGTCGTCGAGGCCTTGGGACGGGTCGACCGGGATGTCGATCGGGACCGGGGTGTTGGCGAGAGTGGCGAGGCCCGCGATGCCGATGAACAGCCCGATCGGCGTCCAGTCGGTGTTGAGCCCGAACAGCTTCAGGAAGAAGTACACCGGCACCATCGGCAGCACAGCCAGGCCGATGCTGATGACGGCGATCGCCGCCTCTTGCCCGATGAGCTTCACGCCCTGAATCCAACTGCCGACCGTCAGCATCCACAGCATCTTCAGGATCCGCTTCATGACTCTTCTCCGTGTGGTGTGAAAGAACTCGAAACACTCAGCTACCCAGCTCAAACCCCTGCTTCCGTTGCCGCCTTTCCAGCCCCTTCTCGATGGCCTTCGTAGCGGACTTTTGCAGCCGCTCGTGCTGCTCCTGCTTCATGCCGACCATCTCCAGTGTCCACCCTTGGGTCTGGGCCCGGACGTAGAGCTTCCCGAGTTGGCCGTGGTCCTTCAGCGTCATCCACTGCTTTTCCGGGACGACGAGCTTCGTCCCTTCCGGCGGCCCCAAGCGCCGCATGCGGGCCTTCACGAACGCCGCCGTGAACTTCGCTGCGATCCTGCCGAGCGTCGCGACCCCGTTGAAATCCGCATCGAGTGCTTCGCCCCTGACCACGCTCCACGCCTTGTCGAGCGCCTGAACCGTCCGACGTCGGTCGGCGGTGACCTCCAGGAACGCCGGGGCGTTCACGATCTCCATCGTGTTCCGCGCGGTCTTGATGGCGACCGGGCGGGACTTCAGATCGACCTCCGCCTTGATGTGCGGGACGCGCGCGGCCGTTGCCGCTTTTGCTGCTTGAGGGTCGGGGATCTGCGAGTAGGCGTACTTCGCGAACGCTTGGTTGAGTTGCGCGCTGCTGGCCTCAAGTGCCAGGTGGATCGCTTTCGCCTTCTGGTGCTGCGCGTGTAGGCGGGCCTCGTGCTCGGAGATGAGCACGGACGCTTCCTTCTTCTTGGCCGTCTTCACCCTGGCGATTCGCCGCGTGAGGACCGTGGGCGACAGCGCCTGGTCCTTCAGGTACTGCTCGACCTGCCTTGCCCGTGAGCCGGTCATCGCGTCCACCGTAGCCGTCCGGTGAAATGACGCTCTCGGGGCCGGTGACAGTCGGGGTCGCGGTTCACTGCCCGACGGCGGGAGTGCGAATCGGTCAGCCGGATCCGTTTCCGGCTG
>JANNQE010000827.1:0-2390 GCA_031441625.1 Planctomycetia bacterium | reverse complement strand
CCCCAGGTCCGAGGGAACCGGCCGTGCCCATCGCCCACGAGTGCAAGTGCGGTCTCGTCACCCCCGTGCTCGAAGTGCAGGGCGGCAAACGCATCCGCTGCAACGGGTGCGGCACCATTTCGCTCGTCGTCTCCCCCGAAGTGCTCGAACCCGATCCCGTGCCGGTGCCGGCCGGCAAGCACGACTCGGCCCCGCCCCCGCCGCCCCGCATGCCGCACAAGTACCGCCGCACGCTGTCCCGCGAGGAGGAGCGGGCCGACTACCCTCGCGTCGGCGGGGTGATCGACTGGCGACAGGTTTACGACGGGGACGAGGGCGACTACCACCACGACCCCGTCCCGCCCGACCCGCAGACGCGGTACCTGAACCCGGAGGTGAACGTCGGCGGGCGGCTGGTCGCCCTCGCCGGCGGCGGGCTGATGATCCTCGGCGCGGTCATCTGGGTGGGGCTGGCGTTCGTCGTGTTCGGGCGGATGCCGTTCGTCGGCCTGGCGGTGGCGGTCGGCCTGTTCGTGATCGGCTGCGGGGTGCTGGTGCGGGGTTTCTTCGGGCGGCAGTATTAAGTGGAACCGGGAACGCAGTGACCGGGTGGCACACAACACACCCGGTCACTGCGTCCGCCGTTTCCGTTTGTGTTCTATGCTCCGGTGGCGGGCAGATTTTCCGCCCCGAGGGGAACGACGATGCGGGTGATTATCGCCCCCGAGTTTCACCAGCAGATGCACAGTCTGCCGTACCACCCGGCCGACTGCTATGTGCGGCCGGGCGAGTACCTGCACCACATGTACATCGACGGGGTGAAGTACGTGGTCGCCCCGGCCGTGCTGGAGGGGCTGGCCGAGGCCGAAGCCAAAGGCGACCAGGACGCCGTCGACCACCTGCGGCTGCACAAGGTGCATTACGAGGCACTGCTGGCCGACGCCGCCCGGTACGGCAGCCTGGAAGGCGTCACGCTGCTCGGCGACCCGCCGCCGACCGACGACGAGGCCACGCCCGTCAGCGGCAACCAGTTCCTGCCCCGCCTGCCCACCACCTGGGAAGAGACCGGCCTCGACCTGCCGTTCCTGTTCGAGAGCGTGCTCCGCACCATCTTCTCCCGCGGGCGGATGGCCGCGTCTGTTCTGGCGGACGAAATGTCCCTGCCGTTCCAGGTGCTCAACCCGGTGCTGCAAGGCATGCGGCGGCAGATGCTCATCGACATCGTCGGCCAGCAGGGGAACAGCGGGGACGCCAGCTTCGTGTACGAGGTGAAGCCGCCCAAGGGCACCGCCGCCCTGCAAGACGCCCTGGACAAGACGACCTACGTCGGCCCGGCCCCGGTCCCGTTCGCCGACTACGCCGAGAGCGTCCTCGCCCAGACGGTGAAGAAAATCGTGGTGACGCGGCGGAGCGTGCGGAAGGCGTTCGAGGACCTGATCATCTCGGAGAGCGCGTTCAACGAGATCGGCCCGGCCATCAACTCGGCCCAGAGCGTGTTCTTCTTCGGCTACCCCGGCAACGGCAAGACGAGCATCGCCGAGCGGATCACCCGGCTGATGGGCGACCACATCTACATCCCGTACGCGGTGGTGGCGAACGGGCAGATCATCAAGGTGTACGACCCCATCCTGCACACGGCGGCGAAGGAGCAGGAGGACCTGTCCGCGCCGACCGGCGGCGGGGAGGCGCTGCTGAAGAAGGGCACGGCCCACGACACGCGGTACATCAAGGTGAAGCGGCCGACCATCGTGGTGGGGGGTGAACTGAGCCTGGTCATGCTCGACCTGCGGTACAACGACGTCGGTAAGTTCTACGAAGCGCCGCTGCAAATGAAGGCGAACGGCGGCATCTTCATGATCGACGACTTCGGCCGCCAGCAGATGCGGCCGATGGACCTGCTCAACCGCTGGATCGTGCCGCTGGAGAAGAAGTACGACTACCTGAGCACCACCACCGGCACCAAGATCGAGGTGCCGTTCGACGTGATCCTGATCTTCAGCACCAACCTGGACCCGACGCAACTGGCCGACGAAGCCTTCCTGCGGCGGATCAAGTTCAAGATCGAGGTGCGCGACCCGGACGAAGCCCAGTACCGCCAGATCTGGGAACTGGTGTGCAAGGGGCGGCGGGTGGAGCACGACCCGTCGGGCATCGACTACCTCATCAGCAAGTGGTACAAGCCGCAGGCCCGCCCGTTCCGCATGTGCCAGCCGCGGGACATCCTCGACCAGATGATTAGCATTGCGAAGTACAACATGGAGCGGGTGAACTTCAGCCCCGACTTGATCGACGCCGCGTGCGCCACGTACTTCATTGGCGCGAAGAAGGACTTCGGCGCGCAGGTGCGGCTGGCGTAAGGTTCGGCCGGGAGCGCGGGCGTCCCGCCCGCATCCGAGCGGGCGGGACGCCCG
>JANNQE010000826.1:0-1797 GCA_031441625.1 Planctomycetia bacterium | reverse complement strand
CCGGTGGTTCGAGGCGGGAACGAATCCGACCTTCTGATGTGCGGTTGCGGTCGCCGACCGCTCGACCCGCCCTACAAGGCACTTACCGCCGCACCCACACGGGCATCGCGTTCGCCGCACGGCTGGTCAGTTCGAGCAGCGGCGTCCAGGCGATGCCCAGGCCCACCACCAGCGTCGCCAGCAGCATCAGCACCACCCCGCCGCCCTCGCTCGGCTTCCGCCACTCGCCCGTTGGCTCGTCCAGCACCGCCGCCCGGATCACCCGCAGGTAGTACCCGGCACTGATCGCCGTGTTCACCACCGCCACGCCGAGCAGCACATAACACGTCACGCCGAGCGGTTGGCCGCCGTGGGTGTATGCTTCGACTCCCGCGTCGTACAGCGCCGCGAACACCTGGAACTTGCCGGCGAACCCGGCGAGTGGCGGCAGCCCGAGCAGGCTGAGCAGGAACAGTACGAGGCACACGGCGAGCGCCGGGTCGCGCTTCATCATCCCGCGGGCGTGGTCGATGGTCTCCCCGCCGGTCGCGTTGCGGATCGCTGCGATCACCATGAACGCCCCCAGGTTCGTCGGCAGGTAGCCGGCCAGGTACACCAGCACGGCCGACACCCCGCCCGGCGTGAGCACGCCGATCGCCAGCAGCATGTACCCGGCGTGCGCGATGGTGCTGTACGCCAGCATCCGCTTCAGGCTGGTTTGCGTGAGGGCCGCCAGGTTGCCGACCGTCGCCGTGATGCCCGCCACCACGAGCAACCCCAAGCCGAGGGTCGGCGGCAAGAAGTCCGGGTGGTGCTTGGAGGTGAACATCTGAAGGGTCATGACGAACCGCACCAGCACGGCCACCGCCGCCCCCTTCGACGCCACCGACAGGAACCCGCTCACTTCGGCCGCCGCCCCGTCGAACACGTCCGGGCACCAGAAGTGAAACGGCACGGCCGACAGCTTGAACAGGAACCCGGCCATGAGCAGCACGGTGCCGGCGACGGCGGGAGTGGTCCACCCGGTGTCGGCCATGTTCGCGTACCCGGCGGCCACCGCGTCCAGGCTCCCCCCGCCGAACGCCACCACCAGCAGGCTGATGCCGAACAAGGCTACGCCGCTCGCCGCCGCCCCGTACACGGCGTACTTCAGGGCCGCCTCGCTGCCCGCCTTCCGCCCCTTCAGGAACCCGGCCAGGGCGTAGCACGGCAGGCTGGCCATCTCCATGCCGATGAAGACGGTGAGCAGGTGGTCGGCCGACGCCATGAGCATCATGCCGAGCGTGCCGCCGAGCAGCAGGACGGCGAAGTCGGCCGAGTCGGCGGCGTCGGGCAGTCCGCCGGTGCGGGTGTAGACGAGCACCACCAGGGCGGCCAGCAGCACGAACCCGCGGACGAACCGGGCGAAGGCGTCCAGTTTGAGCAGTCCGGAGAACACGGAGCCGGTGTCGGTGGCGTCCCACATGGCGACCCAGTGGTACACCACCAGGCCGAGGGCGGTGGCGACGCCGGCGGCGGCGACGGAGATCAGGTTCACCCGGTCGAGTGGGCGGATGAGGCGGGCAACAAGCAGCAGCACCACCACGCCCGCCACCATCAGCTCAGGGGTGAACAGCGTCAGGTGGTCGGCGAGGGTGATGCGGGCCGAGTCGAGGCGATCGGGCGTGATGGGCATCGCGGGCCGGCCGGTGGGGAGGGTGACAGCGGGGGAGGGTCAAAGTAACCGAACGGGCGGACGGGGGACAGGGGGTGATCGGGCGAACCCCGACCGCAAGGTCGGCGGGTGCGAGCCGCCAAGTCCGCCCACCGACCTTGCGG
>JANNQE010000825.1:0-4637 GCA_031441625.1 Planctomycetia bacterium | reverse complement strand
GCCCCAATTGGCCTTCAGCGCCGTCTTGCCGTCGCCGGCCAGATCGTAGGTCGCGCCCAGGCGGGGCACGATGTGGACATGCCCGGCCGCACTTGGAATGACGACCCATCGAAGGAGGCGGGTGGCACCACTACTTCTTGTACGCGGCCCGCTCTCGCGTCAGCGTGGCCGTGTCCTTCTCGCTCAGCACGAACACGTCGGTGCGGTCCTTGTCGGCCACCTTTGCGTACACCTGCTTGCCGTTCGTGCCGCCCACCTCGCCGCCGAGTTGTAGCGTCTTCGCCATGCCGCCCTGTTGCGTCACCACGATCACCCGGCTCGGCTTGTCGAGGCCGTACAGCTTCAGGTCGGCGTCCTTGTCGGTCACGAACCGCTCGGCCTTCAGTCCGGCGAGCGTGGCCAGCGTGTCCGTCACCTTCGCCGCGTCCGGCTGGTCCTCCGGCTTCTGCTGGTCCACCCACACCGGGCCGAGCTTGGTGAAGGCGAAGTTCGAGTCGCCCGAACTGACGGCGACGGACTGCACCTGCGAGGCGTCCACGCCCGCCCAAGCCGCCCGTTTGCGGTACTCGCCGAGCAGTTTGGCCGTCAGGCCGGCGTCGAACAGCACCACCGCGTCGGCCGCTTCCAGCTTGGCGAACGCCCGCCCGTCGGCCCCCTTCTTGCCCACTAGCACGCTCCGCACCTCCTTGTCGCCGTTGTAGAACTTGACCGCGGCGACCGGGGCGTCGAGGCCGTACTCCTTCAAGTCCTTCGCCTTCTCCGTCACCAGTTCGTCGGCCCGCAGGTTGGCGGCGGCGGCGATGAGGGCGTCCAGTTCGCCCTGTTCGGCGTCGGCGGCGACGGGGGCGGTCATCTTCCACGTACCATCCACCTTGGCGAACTCCGCCTTGCGGTCCCCGCGGGTGACCGTCACCTTGTCGGCGTCCACGAACTTGCCGAGCAGCTTGTCTTTGAACTTCACCGGCTCGGCCAGCAACTTGCTCGCCACCGCCCCGGCCAGCACCTTCACCGGCCCGCCCTTGTCGGTCTGCACGAACCGCTCGCCGTTCGGGTACTTGTCGTCCACCGGCTTGCCCACCCGCAGGGTGAACGCCTTCGGCTTGTCGATGCCCACCAGCACGCTCACCTCGGTCGGGTCGTCCAGGCCGAACGCCTTCAGGTCGCCGACCTCCAGCGAGTGAACCCGCACCGCCCGCGAGCGGCCGAGTTGGTCGAGCAGTTCCTGCACGCCGTCGGCGTCGGCCTTGAACTTGCTCGGCTTGAGCACGTCCCAGCCGGTGCCGGACGCCAGCTCGAACTCGTCGTTCCCCTTCTTGCGGGTGAGCGACAGCACCTCGGCCGAGTTGAACGTCAGCAGCGAGCGGTCCGCCAGGGCCAGTTTGCCGCGGGCGAGGGCGGCGTCGGCCGCACCGCTCACCACGCCCACCGCCGGGCCGTCGTCCACGCGAACGTACCGCTCGCCGGTCGAAAGCTCCTTGCCGAGCTTGACGGTGTGCGTCTCCGGCTTGTCTCCGCTCGTCGTCAGCGTCACCACCACGCCCGGCTTGTCGAGTCCGTACTCGGCCCAGTTGACCGTCGGCCCGTAGGCGGCCAGGCGGACGACCGGCGGGTTGGCGGCGTTGAACACCAACTCGCCGACGAGCGCCTTGTCGGCCTCGAAACCGTCGGCCTTCCAACCCTTCTCCTTCTCGTCGCGGGTGAGTGTCACCGTGTCGGTGCCGGCGACGACAATCTTGGCGAGCTTCGTCGGGTCAACACTCAGCAGTTCGCGGTTGAGCCACTCGAGCGCCGGGCGGTCGGCGGGGGTGAACGCCGACGCGGGCAGCACGAACACCGCCTGATTCGGCCCGTCGGCGAACCGGGCGTACCGGCCCGGCGCGGCCGGGGGTTGACCCGGCTGCATGGGCGGCGGGGGCGCGCCGTCGGACTGTTTCCCCACCAGCAGCGTGCGGGTGACGACCGCCTCGTCGTCGCCCTCCTTCGCCTTCTCTCGCACCTTCACCGTCAGCACCATCGACGGCGACAGGTCCGCGGCCCACCCGCCGGCCAGCCCGACGAGCGGAGCGAACTGCACACTCAACCCGTGCCGCACCGGGTCGGCCGTCACCGCCTCGTACCGCTCGGCCTTCGGCGCCGCCACGCCCGCGGTCAGCGGCTCGGCGTCGAACGCCGAGGCGTCGGCGTCGAACGGCCCGCTCAGCTTCCACTTCTTGTCGTCGCGGCGGACGGTGTACGTCTCGCTGCCGCGACCGACCGTCACGGCCAGTACCTTGTCCGGGGTGGTCGTCCACAGTTGCAGCGGGAGCAGATCCAGCGGGCTTTTGTCGAGTGAATCGACGAACGCCTTCGACACGGTGAACACCCCGCCGGCACCGATGCGGGCGAACACTTCGTCCTTGCCCGTCCGGGGTGCGCCGATGAGCACCGATTCGGGCTTGGCCGACTTGCCGACGAACCCGAGCGACACCGTGTACCGCGGCTTCTCCAATCCGTACTCGCCGGCCAGCTTGTCCGCCTTCGGCGACTCGTCGATGTACTCCACCGCTTCCAGCCCACTCGCCTCGCCCGTCAGCCGACCGGCCTTCCCCTTGTCAGGGTCGAGCGCCATCGGGGCGGTCAGCGTCCACTTGGTGGTCGCGCGGTCGGGCACGCTCTTCAGGGCGAAGCTGCTGCCGTCCGGCTTCTTCACGGTCAGGGTGTCGAGCTTCATTTCGGCCGTGTCGAACAGGCGGCGGCTGCGGTAGGCCAGCGGACCGCGCTCGGCCAACGCGACCACGGCGTCATCCACGAGACTCACCCGCGGCCAGCCGGCCACGCTCACGGCCAGCTTCTTCGCCGCCGGGTTGCGGCCGGCCAGTGCGATGGTGTACGTCCGCGGGGCGGGGGCCGCGTCGCCGTCCGCCGCCTTCGCCTGGGCGGTCACGCGCACCGTGAAGCCGTCCAGTTTGGCGAACTCGGCCGGCGGCTTGCCGTCGTCGGTGCGGTCGGCCGGTGTCTTCGCGTCCATCTTCGCCAGCGCGTCGAGCAACTCCGTCACCTTGTCAGTCTGCGCCAGTTGCTCGCCCACCTTCCAGCGGTCGGTGCGGTCGTCCTCACGCGCGGCGTACTCGTCGCCCTTCTTCTTGGTCAACTTCACCACCGTCGGTTTGGCGTCAAAGCCGGGCAAGCCGATGGTGCCGACCGCCGCGGCCACCGCCTCCGGGTGCTTCGGGATTACGACTTCGATCTCCTGCGCTTCGTCGGCGGTGAAGCGGGCGACGAGCGGGTCGCGGAGGTCGTCGGGCTTCACGAATAGGTCGGCGAACCGATCCGCCCGCACCTCGAACACCAGCGGGTTGTTGTCCAGCCTGGCGTAGTGGAATTTCACGTCGGCCGGCGGCATCGGCGGCTGACCGGGCGGCGGGGCTTCCGGCTCCGGGCCTTTCTCAGTGCGGGACACCGAGCCGATGCGGAGTGTGACGGTGCTGGTCGCGGTCGCGACCGTCACCCGCCGTTCCTGCAAGAACGGGTTGGGCTTCTTCGGGTCGGCCGACAGCCCGGACACCTGCTCGACGAGGTCTTTCTCGAAGTCGGGCCGGGAGGTGGTGAAGATGGCGGCGGGGAGCGGCGTCGGGGCGTGGCCGAAGAACGCGGCGGCGACCTGCCCGACGGCGTTTGGGTTCGGGAAGCCTTCGACCCAGAGTTCGGGAACGGCGCTAAGCGTCTGCCGAAGCTTGGTCGGCTCGGCGTGGTCGCGGGCGGTGCCGGTGGTCAGTTCCCACCCTTGGGCGATCTGCGGCACGAACACCGCGGGGGTGGCGGCGGGCACTTCCGGGTCGCGGCGGGGGGCCGGGTTGGGAGCAGTGCGGGTGACCGTGTAGCTGCCGTCCGGCCCGGACACCTCGATGCGGGTGACGGCGTCGCCGGGCAGCGGCACGGCGTTCACGGTGATCTCGCCGCTGTTGTTCAACTTTACCCGTGCGACGTCGGAGAACAGTTGCCGGCGGCGGTAGGAGTCGAGCGGGCGGTTCACCACGCCCAGCACGTCCGGGGCGATCCGCAGCACGTCGGGCGAGTCACCGACACGCAGGTAGGCGGAGCCGTCGGTCGCCCTGCCGAACAGGAGGGTGGTGCTGGCATCGATCTGTGGCTCGAAGCTGACATTCTCAAACAGTTTGACCGTGTGGGGTTTGTCCGCGTCGGACAGGCCGTACTTGCCGAGGTCGTTGCCGTGGGCGATCGGCAGGTGCCGCGTCTTGATGCTCGTGACGGCGGCGAGCAACTCGCCGACTTCCTTCTCCCGCACCGGCCAGTCGCCCGGCTGCGTCCATTTGCCGCTCGCATCGCGGACGAGCGTGAGTTGCTGTCGCCCGCCGGCCAACTCCACGCGGGTCACTTTCGCCGGGTCGATGGCCACGCCGACGGCCGGCGCGTTCGCGGCCGCGCTCACCGGCAACCCGACCGCCTGCCGGGCGACGTTCGTGAACACCAGCACGGCGATGCCGCCGGCCAACACGAGCAGCAGCAAGATAGCGATGAGCCAGCGCATGGTGAAAGTCTCTCAACGGGCGAACGGCGCGGCGGCAGTGCGCCGGTGCGTTGGTGAACCGCGGGCGGCCGCCCCGCGGGTGATTGTACCAGGCCGCGGACGCCCCCCG
>JANNQE010000824.1:0-1682 GCA_031441625.1 Planctomycetia bacterium | reverse complement strand
ACATGTTCGGCGACATCCTCGGTGCCCGCGGGATGAAGCTGACGTACCAGGCGAACGCGACGGCCCGCTTCCGCCTCGTCGGCGCGGACTTCCTCGCCGACGGGTCGCGGGCGGTCGTGGTCAGTCCAACCGCCAGCGGGCGGGGCACGATGACCTTCACCAACCCCGCCAACAACCGCAGCACGACGGTGGACATGACCGCGGTGGCGGCCGGGCAGAACCTGGATTACGTGCAGCCGATCACTCTCCCCGGCTCACTCGACACGGCGTTCTCGACGCAAGCGCTGGAACTGTTGCTGTCGCGTGGCGTCATCACCACCGCCCATCGCGCCCAACTCGACCGCCTGACCCCGGCCCAGCGGGCGCAACTCTTGCGGAGTCGCGGGCTGCTCAACCCGGCCGTCAGTCAGGTGCTCGGCGGCCTGGCCACGCCGGACGTGCAAGTGGGCGGTGTGACTGGCACCACCAACGCCGCCGGCGACGTGCTGTACGACTTCGCCGTGCGGTCCGAAACGGTGGTCGCGCTGCCCGGTGCCGGCGGGGTGGTCGGGCGGGTGAAGTTGAGCGAGGACAACAGCCCGATCCCGCGGGACCGCTTCATCTTCACCTACGACCACTTCGACGCCGTGCCGTTCACCACGAACGGCACCACCGTCAACCGCTACCAGTTCGGCGTCGAGAAGACGTTCTTCGATGGCCTGTGGTCGGCCGAAGTCCGCCTGCCGTTCGCCGCCACCCTGGCCAGCAGCAACGTGCAGGGGTTCGAGGCGACGAACGCGGAGTTGGGCAACCTGCGGTTCGCGCTGAAGCGGATCGTCACACAGAACCAGCAACTCGTCACCAGCGCGGGTGTGGGAGTCACGTTGCCCACCGCCGCCGACCAGACGCTCCTCTCACCCCAAAACGGCTCGGCCCTGTACCGCTTCAAGAACGAGTCGGTGACGATCGAACCGTTCGTCGCCGCCCTGTTCACCCCGAACGACCGGCTGTTCTCCCAACTGTGGGGGTCGGTCAACTTCGACGCCTCGGGCGGCCAACTCACGTGGAACCGTGACCTGTTCGGCGGCAGCGGCTCGGCCCGGGTGTGGGACGCCCCCATCCTGACCGTGGACTACCAGCTCGGCTACTGGCTCGTGCGGAAGGACACCGGGAGCCTCCGCGGGCTGGCCCCGTTCGCCGAACTGCACTGGAACCGCGTGCTCGGCCGGAGTGAGACCCTCCGCCAACTGAACAGCGGCACCGAGGCGGGCGGGTTGCGGGTCGTCGGCGTCGGGGACCAGGAGTTGAACCTGTCGTCCGGGCTGTTGGCCCGCGTCGGCGATAACCTGAACGTGTCCGTCGGGGTGTCGGTGCCGCTGTTGCAGAAGCCGGAACGGACGTTCGACGCCCAACTCGGCGTGCGGGCCAGCTACCTGTTCGGCCGCACCGCCCGCGCCCGCAACCCGGTCAACAGCCTCAACACGTACTGACCGAGGGTGAGCCGAAGCCGAGTACACCACCCGCCCTCCGGTCCGATTGGTCCCGCAGGGCGGGTGGTTATGTTTCTCCGATTGCCGGTGGTGTCAGGTTAGTGTTGTAAGCGGTAGTACTGGTCCGGTAGGGTGTTGTGGACGTGTGACTGGCATTTCGCGATAGGAGGGAGTCCCGTGGACGACCACGACCTGAGCCGCTTCTGCTGTCTC
>JANNQE010000823.1:0-4251 GCA_031441625.1 Planctomycetia bacterium | reverse complement strand
CCGGCACAGCCGGACCTACTTCTGCGTCCGGCACAGCCGGACCTACTTCAGCGTCCGGCACAGCCGGACCTACTTCAGATTCTTCACGATCACGTCGATGTTGTGCCGGACGGTGCCGGCGTAGGTGCCGGTGGGCGTGCCCGCTTCGCCGAGCGAGTCGGAGTACAGCGCGTCGTCGCCGCTTACCAGCTTCACGTCCCACTTGTGCTGCTCCCGCACCGCGTCGAGCACCTGCTGGAGGCCGCGGGACGGCACCGACGTTTCGGTGAACAGCGCCGGCACCTTGTTGTCCGCAATGTACTTGGCCAACTCGGACACCCGCGTGGTGCCCGACTCGGCCCCGGTGCTGACACCCTGCAACCCCTTCACCTCGAACTCGTAGGCCCGCGCGAAGTAGCCGAAGGCGTCGTGGCTCGTCACCAACTTGCGGCGGTCGGCGGCGAGGCTGTTCGCCTTCTCCCGCACCTCGCGGTCGAGGTCATCCAACTCCTTCAGGTACTCTGCGGCATTCACCCGAAAGGTGTCGGCGTGCTCGGGGAACTTCTCGCACAGGGCGTCGCGGATGGTGCCCACGCAGTGCTTCCAGAGTTGCACATCAAACCACACGTGCGGGTCGTGGATGCCGCCGTCAACGCTGGCACTGATGAGCCGGTCGTGCGGGATGTCGCGGGAGACGGCCACCGCCCGCCCGCCGGGGGCGTGCTCCAGGTGGTCGGTCATCTTCCCTTCCAGGTGCAGGCCGTTGTACAGCACCAGTTTGGCCGACGACAACCGCCCGAGGTCGCCGGCCGACGGCTGGAAGCGGTGCGGGTCTTCGCCTGGGCCCATCAGCACGTCGATCTTCACCTTGCCGCCGGCGATCCGTTCGGCCGCGTCGCCGATGATGCTCGTGGTGACGAGCACGTCGGCCGGCTGTTGCCGGGGGCCACAGCCGGCGAGGACGAACAGCGCGAACAGCGCGGTGGCTGATGAGACGGCAATGCGGAGCATGGTGATATTCGCAGTGACGAACAGCGTGACTTAGCCCACACTAACCGCTCCCGACCTGCGAGGCAAGTCTCATGAGAGGTTTCTCATGAATCGGGAATCCTCTCGACATTCCCTGCGGCGATCGGGTATCAAAGATAAGAACTCGCGGCCGGACTCACACTCTCCTCATTTCCCCTCTCGCCGGCCGACGAGTTTGTGGAGTTCCATTCATGACTCTCTCTTCCGGGCGCTCGCGCGCCGGTCGGGGTGCGTTCACCCTGATCGAACTGCTGGTGGTGATCGCCATCATCGCCATCCTCATCGGCCTGCTGTTGCCCGCCGTCCAGAAGGTGCGGGAAGCGGCCGCGCGAATGAGTTGTAGCAACAACATGAAGCAGATCGGACTGGCGCTGCACGGCCACCACGACGCCGTGGGCACCCTGCCGCCCGGCGGCATGTACCACGGGCTGTGCTGCAACCCGCCCACGTACACCAACTGGGCGATCGAAATCCTGCCGTACCTCGAACAGGACGCGCTGTACCGCCAGTACCGGCAGAACGAGCTGAACACCAGCACGGCGAACAATCTGGTCGGGCGACAGCGGGTGAAGAGCTACGAGTGCCCGTCGGACACGCTGGTCGGGCTGCTCGAAGCGCCGGCGAGCGGGCCGGGCAGCGGCCAGCAGTGGATGCACGGCAGCTATCGGGCGGTGAGCGGGCGGGCGAACATGGCCACCGGACACGGGGCGTGGGACAGCTTCGAACCGCAACTGTGGCCGGGCGGTCGCATGGACTCGTCGTTCCGCTCGTTCCTGCACGCCACCGCCACCACTTACAACGGCATCCCCGCCTCGACCGTCGTTCACGGCAACGGGCAGCCGAACTCCAGTCTGGGCGGCCCGGAGCGGTTCACCGCCGCCACGGACGGCCTGTCGAACACCCTCATGGTGGGCGAGTACACCTCCCGCACCACCACCCGCCGGGCCACCTTCTGGGGGTACACCTACGCCTCGTACAACCAGTCGTCCGTCGGCACCGAGAGCCGCCTGTTCGGCAAGCCGTATGGCGCGAGCGCGACCGACGCCACCGGCTGCTGGGGCACCCCCGGCTTGTACGGCGACCAGATGTGCAAGCGGGCCTTCAACAGCGGGCACACCGGCGGGGCCAACTTCACCATGGGCGACGGGTCGGTGCGGTTCGTGTCCTACAGCGTCGCCCTGAACGTGCTCCAGAACGCCGCCACGATGGGCGGCGGCGAAGTCGCCACCCTCCCCTAACCCACACCCGCACGCGGAGGACGCCACGATGAGACGGCGAACGACGACGGCGGCGGTGGCCCTCGCCCTGCTGGCGGGGCTTGGGTGCGGCGGCGGGCCGCAGTATGTGCCGGTGTCTGGGGTGGTGCTGGTGGACGGCAAGCCGTACAGCAAGGCGGTCGTCACCTTCCAGCCGATCGGCACGGCTGACAACCCGAACCCAGGCCGCGGGTCGAGCGCGTACACCGACGAGAACGGGCGGTTCGTGCTCAAGTGCGACGACGGCGCGAACGGGGCGGTGGTGGGCAAGCACCAACTCCGCATCATGACACGCGGGAACGACGTGGTGCAACTGGCCGAGGGTGGCGGGTCGGTGGACGGCGGCGGGCCGACCAAGGGCAACGTGGATCCGATCCCGGCCGATTGGGGCACCGACAGCAAGCGGGAGGTGGACGTGCCCGCCGCCGGGTTGAACGACCTGAAGTTCGAGATCACTTCCGTGAAGCCGAAGAAGTAGCGCCTGTTGCGGAACCGGGAACGCAGTGGCCGGGTGGGTCGAGTGCCACCCGGTCACTGCGTTCCCGGTTCCACCTAACCGCGTTGAACACCGCCCCCCGACCGCTAGGATTGGTCGGGGGGCGGTTCTTTTTTCCGCCCGCGACAGGGGCGTCATGAGCGACACCGTGAACGTGCTGGTGGTGGGCAAGGGCGGGCGGGAGCACGCCCTGGTGTGGAAGCTGCGGCAGTCGCCGCGGGCGGGCAAGGTGTTCTGCGCCCCCGGCAATGCGGGCACCGCCGCCGACGGGGTGAACGCCCCGTTCGATTTCACCGACTTCGACCGCATGGCCCGGTTCTGCAAGAAGGAGACCGTCGGGCTGGTGGTCATCGGCCCGGAAGACCCGCTCGCGCTCGGCCTGTCCGACTACCTGCGGAAGCAGGGGATTCTGGTGTTCGGCCCGTCGAAGGAGGCCGCCCGCATCGAGTCGAGCAAGGTGTTCAGCAAGGAGCTGATGCGGAAAGCCGACGTGCCCACGGCCGACTTCCAGGTGTTCGACCACCCGGCGCACGCCCGCACCTATGTGGAGACGCGCGACTACCCGGTCGTGGTGAAGGCCGACGGGCTGGCCGCCGGCAAGGGTGTGATCGTGTGCAAGGACACGCAGTCGGCGCTCAAGGCGGTGGACCGCATCATGGTGAAGGAGGAGTTCGGGGGGAAGGTGGGCCGGCAGATCGTCGTCGAGAAGCGGATGGAGGGGGAAGAGCTTTCCCTGCTCGCGCTCGTCGCCGGGCGGAGCGTGCTGATGCTCCCGCCGGTCCAGGATCACAAGGCGGCGCTCGACGGCGACCAGGGGCCGAACACCGGCGGCATGGGCACCTACTGCCCGGCCCCGGTCGGCACGCCGGAACTGCTCACCGAGGCCGAAAGCACGGTGTTCGTGCCCATCGTCCACGCCATGAAACGCGGGCGGTTCCCGTTTAATGGGGTGCTGTTCGCCGGCCTGATGCTCACCCCGCAGGGGCGGCGGGTGCTCGAGTTCAACGCCCGCTTCGGCGACCCCGAAACGCAAGTCATCCTCATGCGGCTGAAGTCGGACCTGCTGACGCTGCTCGAAGCGGTGGCCCTTGAACGGCTCGGCGAGTTGCCCGAGAGTGCGGTGGAGTGGGACCCCCGGCCGGCGGTGTGCGTGGTCATGTGCAGCGGCGGGTATCCGGGCAAGTACGACACGGGCAAGCTCATTACTGGGCTGGAGGAAGCGGCGAAGCTGCCCGACGTGAAGGTGTTCCACGCGGGCACGAAGGACGTGAACGGGCGGCCGATGACCGACGGCGGGCGGGTGCTCGGCGTGACCGCGCTGGGCAACGACTTGGCCGCGGCGAAGGCGCGGGCGTACGAGGCGGTGAAGCTGCTCGCGTTCCACGGTGCGCACTACCGGACGGACATCGCGGACAAGGCGCTGCGCAAACGCTAGAACCGGGAACGGAGTGACCGGGTAGTTGAATTGACACCCGGTCACTCCGTTCCCGG
>JANNQE010000822.1:0-1611 GCA_031441625.1 Planctomycetia bacterium | reverse complement strand
GGGGGGGGCGCTGTTCTGGCGGGTGCGCCGGGGGGGGGGGGGGGGTCCGGGCGCCGCCCCGGCCACGCGGGCGGTCGCCGCTTCCGCCCCGTTCCCGCTCGGGGGTGAACGTCTTGTCGCAACTCGGGCAGGCGATGCGGCGGCCGTACCAGTCGTCTTCGATCTCGATGCGGTCGTCACAGCTCGGGCAGTTGATGATGGGCACGGGTGCGTCTCAGGAGGACTCTTGTCAGCGTAGAACGCGACCGCCGCCCGACCACCCGGAGTTGGCAACGCCCGCCGAAGGCCAGAAGTGGATCATCGAACCTCCCCTGCCGTTCCACCCGGGCCCTACTTTTCGTCCATCGACAGCAGGTACACGGCGAACGAGGCGAGCCAGTGTTCGCCGGCGTAGTCGCCGCTCGTCACGTGCTTCAGCCCGGCCTCGGCGTGCTTCGCCGCCGATTCCAGCAGCGTCTTCCGCCGCGCGTCGTCGGCCGACAGCGCCCGCACGATCCCCTTCAGGCACCACGCCCGGCTCAGGTTCAGCCCGTCCAAATGCACCAGGTGCCCGTCGGTGCGGTCGGTCACGGTGGCGGGGGTGAAGAGCGTAGCAGGCTCTCCCTTCGCCAACCCCGGCAGGTACTGCGTCAGCCACGCCTGGAACTCGTCGGCCGTCAGCACGCGGCGCATCAGGTCGGCCTCGCAAAGGCTCGGCGAGAAGAAGTCCACGCCGTCGGGCTCCCACCGTGCCGGTGCGTCGGCGTCTTTGCCGTAGTAACTCTTCGCCCGCTCTTCGATGGCCTCCCGTAGCTTCTTGTCGCCCGTCGCCTTCGCGTAGTCGTGGGCGAAGGTCAGCCCGAACGCGGTGTTGGAATGCACCCCACTGCGAACCGGGTGCGTCTGCTTGGGGAAGAACTCGACGTACCGCGATGCGATCAGGTCGGCGAGCGGCTTCAAGTTGGCCGACCACGTGCGGGCGTCGGCGTCGTCCCACGTGTGCAGTTCGGTCGCCAGCTTCAGCAACCACGCCCACCCGTAGGGCCGCTCGAACGACTTGTTCTCCTTCCGGGCGAACACCGCGGTCTCGGCCTTGATGTTGTCGGCCGTCAGGTGGGCGGTGAGCACCTCGCGGATTTTCTTTGCTTCTGGCAGGTCGGGGTACAGCTTCACCACCCGCACCAGCATCCAGTGCCCGTGGACGGCCGAGTGCCAGTCGAAGCTGCCGAAGAACGCCGGGTGCGTGGCCTTCGGCGACTTCACCTCGTCGGCCTTCGCCCACACCACGCCCGGCTTGTGCGGGAACTCCTGGTCGAGGTTCTTGAGCGCGAGTTTGGCGAACGCCGACGCCTGCTCGCGGGTGAGGGCCGGCTTGGCGGCGGGCGGCTCGGCCGAACGGGTGGCAGACATGGGCGGCAACTCCGGCGCGACCAGCACGACGGCCAGCACGAGTACGGCGGGGGATCGCATGGGGGTGCCTCGGTGGGTGTCGCCTAATACTACAGCGCAGCCTTCTTGGTCCTACTTCGTCGTCGCAGTTCGGCGCGGCGGCGCTTGCGGTGGCTTTCCGCCGCCCGTCGGTTTCGCTCGCGTCGCCACCGGGACCACGTCAGGATCTCGGCCTCGTCCCAC
>JANNQE010000821.1:0-9385 GCA_031441625.1 Planctomycetia bacterium | reverse complement strand
CGTGAGCCGCCTGGGTGGATTGAACCCAGGCGGCTCACGCCGCCGGTTCACCCCGAAGTGTTTGCCCCACGCCCCGTTGCTTCGCCAGTTCCAGCACCTTCGCGCCGACGGCCACGTCTTCCAATCCCAGACCGAGCGACTTGAACACGGTGATGTCAGTCGGCGACTGCCGGCCGGGGTAGCGGCCGACGAGCAGCGGGGCGAGGTCGCGGACGTCGGTCAGGTTGAGCACGCCGGCGTTGAGTGCCGGCACGAAGTCGCCCGCCTCGGCCCGCGCCTGCTCCTTGCTGTCCACGCTCACCAGGGTCGCCCGGCGGAACACGTCCACGTCCGCTTCTGCCTTGCTCAAGAAGTTCGACCCGATCAGGTTGACGTGCGTCCCCTCCGCCAGCCACTGGCCGAACAACACCGGTTCGCGGGACGACGTGGCGGTCACGACGATGTCTTGACCGCCGGCTTCTTCGGGCGAACCGGCCGGCACCACTTCCGTGCCGAACGCTTTGCTCGCGTCGTCGCAGAAGGCCTTCAACTTCTCGGCGTCGCGGCCCACCACCACCGCCTTGCGGATGGTCCGCACTTGGCACACCGCTTCGAGCTGCGTGCGGGCCTGCTTGCCGGTGCCGAACAGCCCGACGGTGGCCGCGTCCGCACGGGCGAGGAGTTGCGTGGCCACGCCAGTGGCCGCCCCGGTGCGGACCGCCCCCAGGTGGTCGGCCTCGATGATGGCGGACAGGTCGCCGTGCTTGGCGTCAAACAGGTAGACGTGAAACTTCGCCCCGAACTTGCCGGTGGTATACGCCTTCAGGCCGATGGCGTTCATCGTCTTGGCCGCGGCCGGCAGCACGTGCAGCATGACGTTGTCCGTCTGGCACCGCTGGCGGGGGACGTTGTGCGCCTCCTCGCACGCCCACTTGCGGAAGGCGGTGCCGACGGTGGCGATGGCCAGGTCCATCGTCAGCAGGCCACGCACGTCGTCTTCGGTCAGGTACAGAATGGGCATGTGCGACCCTCCGGTAGGGTGGGCCGCTCTCGCCGAGAGCGGCGTCGGAACCGGCTCTCGGCGAGAGCCGGCCACCCTATTGACCCGTTCGCAACCACGCGGCCAGCTTCCCCAGCCCCGTTTCGATGTTCTCGCGGCTACAGGCGAAGCTCATCCGCACGAACCCCTCGGCCCCGAACGCCGCCCCGGTCACGAGGTTCACGTGCGCCTGCTCGAGCAGCGTGGTGCAGAAGTCGTTCGAGTTCGCCACCACTTTGCCAGCGAACGATTTGCCGAAGTACGCGGAGATATCGAAGAAGGCGTAGAACGCGCCATCGGGTTCATGCACCTTCACTCCCGGCATCGCCTTCAGCAGCGTCATGGTGAGTTCGCGGCGGGCGGCGAACTCGGTGCGCATGTCGCCCACGCACTTCGCCGACTCGGGCGAGTTCAGCGCCGTCATCATCGCGTACTGGCTGACGCTGCTCGGGCAGCTCGTCTCCTGGCTCTGGATCGTGTCCATCGCCTTCACGAACTGTGGGGTGGCGACGGCCCAGCCGATCCGCCAGCCGGTCATGGCGTAGCTCTTGCTCGCGCCGCTGATGGTGATGGTGCGGTCTCTCAGTTGCGGGCGGAGGGTGGCCACGCACGTGGCCGTCGCGCCGCCGTACACCAGCTGCTCGTAGATCTCGTCGCTCAGGATCGCGCCGTCGCTGTTCTCAAGGAACGTGTCGGCGAGGCTCTCCAGTTCGGCTTTCGTGTAGACGGTGCCGGTCGGGTTGCACGGCGAGTTCAGCATCAGCACTTTCGTCTTCGGTGTGATGGCCGCTTTCAACTGCGCCGGCGTCATCTTGAAGCCGCTGGCCAGCGTAGTCGGCACCAGCACGGCGTCGGCCCCGGTCATCGTCACCAGGTCGGAGTAGCTCACCCAGTACGGCGTCGGGATGATCACTTCATCGCCCGGCCCGACGGCCGCGGCGAGCGCCGTGTGGATGCTGTGCTTGGCCCCGTTGCTCACGATCACGTTCTCGCCCTTCACCTCCAGCCCGTACACGCGGCCGTACCAGCCGGCGATGGCCGCCTTCAGTTCCGCCGTGCCGCCCGCCGGCGTGTAGTGCGTGTGCCCCTTCGCCATGCCCTCGACCGCGGCGGCCTGGATGTGCGCGGGCGTGTCGAAGTCGGGTTCGCCCAGGCTGAAGTCGGACACGTCGACGCCGGCGGCCTTGAGCGCTTTCGCCTTCGCTCCCGCGGCGAGGGTGGCGGACGGCTTGACGGACTCGGCGAGTTTAGAGGTGCGGATCATCGCGGAACTGGTCACTCCGTTGGGCGTGGGGGGAATGCAGACCACTCGCATGGTATATCATTTGCCCCCATGCCGCTACACGTCGCCCACTTCATTCACCGCTACCCGCCGGCCGTCGGCGGGGCCGAGGCGTATTTCGCCAGGTTGGGGGAGTATTTCGTGCGGCACGGCGATGCGGTGGACGTGTGGACCAGCACGGCGGTGGAACTGGCGGAGATGTGGGGGAAGGCGAAAAACCTACCCCCCCCGGCCCCCCCTTCCTGGGAGGAAGGGGGGGAGGTCAGCATCTCCACTCCCCCTTCCCTCTTAGGGAGGGGGGCAGGGGGGGTAGGTTTCCCACGAATCACCCGTTACTCCCCCCTGACCTTCCCGCTCCGCCGGTACGTCCTCAAAGCGCTCTCGCTGCTTCCATTCCGCCCGTGGCAGTTGCTCACGTCGCCGAGCAACCCCGTCTGCCCGCGGATGTGGCGAGACGCCCACCGCTACGCCGGCCCGCTCGATGCCGTCCACGCCACCGCCTTCCCGTACGGCTTCCCCCTCATGTGTGGGCTACGGCTGGCCCGCCGAAGAAAAGTGCCGTTCTTGCTCACGCCGTTCCTGCACCTCGGCGACCCGACCGACCCGCACGACCGCACGCGGAAGCAGTACACCTCCCCGGCGCTGGTGTGGTTGCTGAAGCAGGCCGACCGAGTGTTCGTGCAGACGCCGAGCGAGCGGGAACTGGCCGCGAAGCTGGGCGTGAAAACTGAACGGCTCGTGTTGCAAGGTCTGGGCGTGGAGTCGAGCGAATGCACCGGCGGGGATCGGGCGACGGCACGGGCGGCGTGGGGTGTGGGCGATGCGTTCGTGGTCGGGCACCTGGCGAACAACAGCGTCGAGAAGGGGACGGTGGACTTGTTGGATGCCACCACGGGAGAGTCACTTCACACGATCTTGGCCGGGCCGGAGATGCCGATCTTCACATGGGTCTGGAACAAGTTCGGGCCGTGGGAGAGCGTCACCCGCCTCGGCGTGCTGAGCGACGCCGCCAAGCGCGACTTCTTCGCCGGCATTGATGCATTCTGTTTACCGAGTCGCACCGACTCGTTCGGGCTGGTGCTGCTGGAGGCGTGGGCGAACGGTAAGGCGGTGGTGGCGTACCGGGCCGGCGGACCGGCCGACCTGATCCGCGACGGCATCGACGGCTTCCTGGTGAAGTGCGGCGATGTGGCCGAACTGCGGGCGAAGCTGCTCCACTTGGCGACCGACCGCGAACTGGCCCGACACATGGGCGAAGCCGGCCGCCAGCGGGTGGCGACCGAGTTCGGTTGGGAGGATAAACTCCGACTGGTTCGGGAGACAGCGGTGTCACTCGTCGGCCGCGGCTGAGTTCGCCGAGCGACAGTAGACCACACCCGCACCCGGCTGATATGCTGTCTGTCGCCGGTTCGCCGGACCCACCCCACCCCCACTTTTCGCCCGACGCCATGACCCACCTGCTCCTCGCCGCCTTCGCGCTGGCTGCCCCCGTCCCGAAGGACAACGCCAGCACCACCGCCGACTGGAAAGAGTTCCGCGGGCCGGACGGCACAGGCCACTACACCGGCCCGGCCGTGCCCGACAAGTGGGGGCCGGACACGAACGTCGCCTGGAACACGCCCATCCCCGGCAAGGGCTGGTCGTCGCCCATCCTGCTGAAGGGCAAGCTGTACCTGACCACTGCCGTGCCGAAGGGCGAGAGCAAACCGACCGACTACGAGCTGCGGGCGGTGTGCGTGGACGCCGCCAGCGGCAAGATCGACTGGGATGAGTTGGTGTTCGTCGAGACCACGAAAGGCACGCCGCAGCCGCACAACAAGAACAGCCACGCCAGCCCCTCGGCCGTGACCGACGGCGAGCGGGTGTACTTCCACTTCGGGCACATGGGCACCGCCGCCTACGACCTGAAGGGCAAGCAGGCGTGGGCCACGCAAAAGTACCCGTACAAACCGGTTCACGGCGGCGGCGGGTCGCCGGTGCTGGCTGACGGCAAACTGATCGTCGCCTGTGACGGGGCCGAGAAGCCGTTCGTGCTGGCGCTCAACACCAAAGACGGGTCCGAAGCGTGGAAGGTGGACCGCGAGAACGCCAAATCGCAGAAGAAGTTCTCCTTCACCACCGCTCAGGTGATCGAGCAAGGGAAGAAGAAGTTGGTCATCAGCCAGGGGGCAGACGTGGTGGCCGCCTACGATGTGGCCGACGGGAAAGAAGTCTGGCGGGCCAACTTCCCGACGCAGGGCTACTCGTGCATCTGCCGGCCGGTGCTGGCCGGCGGGCTGGTGGTCATCTCCACCGGGTACGACACGCCGCAGTTGCTCGCCATCGACCCGGTCGGCACCGGCGACATCACCAAGACCAATATCAAGTGGACGCACCAGAAGCACGCGCCGAACACGCCCACGGGCGTCGCCATTGGGGGCGAGTTGTACACCGTGTCGGACAAAGGGGTGATGAGCTGCATGGACGCGAAGACGGGCAAGACCCACTGGGAGGAGAAGTTGAAGGGGAACGGCTTCTCGGCCAGCCTAGTGGTGGTGAACGGGAAGATTTACGCCACCAGCGAGGACGGCAAGGGGAGCGTCGTTTCGCCCAGCACGAAGACGTTGGAAGCGGAGGACGCCGGCGACCTGAAGGAGAAGACGTTCGCTACCCCGCTGCCGGCCGACGGGGCGCTCTACCTGCGGACGGAAAGCAAGCTGTACAAGTTCGCGGCCAAGAAGTGATCGGGTGGAGTGGAACCGGGAACGGAGTGACCGGGTGAATCATCTACACCCGGTCACTGCGTTCCCGGTTCCAGGGAAGAACTCAAACATGACCCCCGCCACCATCCACATCGACGGCGCGTCCCGCGGCAACCCCGGCCCGGCCGCGTTCGCCGTCGTCATTCATCCGCCCGACGGCCCGCCCATCGAAGTGGCCGAGGTCATCCCGAACACGACGAACAACGTGGCCGAATACACCGCTCTCGTGGCGGCCCTTCACACCGCCCAGGAACACGGGTTGACCGACCTGCACATTCACAGTGATTCGGAACTGCTCGTGAAGCAGATGGCCGGCGAGTACCGGGTGAAGAGCGCCGACCTGCAAGACCTGTATTTGGAAGCGGTCCACCTGCGGAAGCAGTTCGCCAGCGTGAAGATCACGCACGTCCGCCGCGAGCAGAACAAGCGGGCCGACGCGCTGTGCAACATCGCCCTCGACGCGCAGAAGAAGCGAGCACCCGCCGCCGCGAACGCCCCACGGCAGCCACAACCGCCGGCCGCCGCGGTGGATGACGCTACCGTGCGGGAGGACGTGCTCGCCTGCCTGAGTGCGGCGGCCAAGAGTTGGGCCGACCGCGGGCCGACCCACCCGCCCGTCGCCCAGGTGTGGGAGCAGATTTGGAGCATCCTGGAAGACGGCAACGTGTTGAAGAAGCGGAAGTAGGTGGCGAGCCGCCAGTTTTGGCGAACCCCGACCGCAAGGTCGGCGGGTGACATCACAGGCCACTTCACTCCCCACCCACGGCCCTTGCGGGCCGGGTTCGCCAAGAATCATCGCCCCAGCCTTCCGTACAATCCCCGCGGGCCGTTCCCTCCTCCCGCGAGTTCGTCATGCTCTCCCGCCGCTCGTTCCTGGCCGCCTCCGCCGGGGCCGCCGCCGTCGCCCTCACCCCGCGGCTGTTCGCCGCAGACGAGGCCAAAAAGGTCGCCCCGCTGTTCAAAATCTCCCTCGCCCAGTGGTCGTACCACAAGGCCTTCTTCAGCAAGAAGGACGGGGAGATGAAAGACCCGCTCAAGTTCGCCCAGATCGCCAAGAAGGACCACGGCATCGACGGCATCGAGTACGTCAACCAGTTCTACAAGGACAAGAAGAAGGACGAGGACTACCTGAAGAGTCTGAAGAAGGTGGCCGACGACAACGGGGTGAGCAGCGTGCTCATCATGTGCGACGGCGAGGGCAACCTGGGCGACCCGGACGAGAAGAAGCGGGGCACGGCGGTGGACAACCACGTGCGGTGGCTCGAGTGGGCCAAGTTCCTCGGCTGCCACAGCATCCGGGTGAACGCCGCGAGCGACTGGAAGAAGGGGTTCGAGGAGACGCAGAAGCTGGCCGCCGACGGCCTGCGGAAGCTGAGCGAACTGGGCGACAAGCACGCGATTAGCGTGATCGTCGAGAACCACGGCGGGCTGAGCAGCCACGGCAAGTGGCTGGCCGGGGTGATGAAGCTGGTCGACCACAAGCGGTGCGGCACCCTGCCCGACTTCGGCAACTTCGGGGTGGGCAACATTGAGGGGGTGAAGGACGTGACGGGCGGGCAGTACGACCGCTACACCGGCGTGGATGAACTCATGCCGTTCGCCAAAGGCGTGAGCGCGAAAAGCCACGACTTCGACGACAAGGGGAACGAGACGAAGACGGACTACCGCAAGATGCTCGACCTCGTGTGCAAGAAGCACAAGTACGCCGGCTTCATCGGCGTCGAGTACGAGGGGAGCAAGCTGCCCGAGGCGGACGGCATCAAGGCGACCAAGAAGCTGCTCGAAACCGTCATGGCCGAGATGACGAAGGGGTAGGATGGGGGAAGAAGTGCCCGCTGATGACGCAGAACGGACGCAGATGAAGACAGGATCGGACTGGAGAATTGATCGGTTCTGATCTCGCCTTCATCTGCGCTGAAATCATGGCCTCATCTGCGGGCCAGATCCGGAGTTCCATCCATGCCGCTGTACCTGTACGAGCTGGTGAACGACGACGGCACCGGCGGGGATCGGTTCGAGGTGCTCCAGCGGATGGCCGAAGCGCCGCTGACCGCCCACCCCGACAGCGGGGCCGTCTGCCGGCGGGTGTTCGGCGTGCCGAACGCCCCCCGCACCTGGACCGACAGTCAGGGGAAGGCCGCCACCAGCGACAAGAACCTGGAGCGACTCGGCTTCACGCAGTATGTGAAGGGCGGCAGCGGCAAGTACGAGAAGAAGTTCGGCAAGGGGCCGGACCAAATCAAGAAGCCGCCGGCGAGCGAGTGACGTGAGCCCGCCGGAGCTGAACATTCCCAGGCTGGCGGGCAAGGTCGCGCCACCGCCACCCGCGACACCCGGACCACCGCCCCCGTTGCCGTCTGGAGCCGGCCTCTGTGAGGCCGGTCGGACCGGGGTCAGAGAGGCCGACTCCAACAACAGATCACCGCTACGCTGAGGGTGCCCGGTGGCGTGATCGGTCGCGTGGCGCTACCCTGCTTTCACCACTCGGGCCACCACTCGCTCCCGTTGCAATCGGCTGAACAGTTCCTCCGCCTTGCCGCGGCTCACGTTCTCCACCAGCGTGAACGGCTTCGCGCTCAGGAGTTTGGCCGCCTCCTCCGGGCTGCACCCGCGGGCCGTGCGGACGAGTGGCACCAGTTCGCCCGCCGCCGTCAGCGGGAAGTCGTCCACGATCACGCTCCACTCGGCCGCCGGCTGCTCGCTCCGCAACATCCGCTCCAGGTCGGCCAACTCCATCACCACCGTCAACTTGCCACCGACTTGCAACCGCGTGCCCTTCGGGATGCCCGTCGCCGCGAACGGCTCGGCCCCGCTCAGGCCGACCGGCAGCAGGCGGTAATCGACCATCAGTTCGTGAACGGTGCGGTCGGTCAGGTGGTCGCCGGCGTCGGCGATCAGTTCCACCACGGCGAGGGTGCGGCTGCCGACGTACAGCATCGCCTGCACGCGGTCGCCGAGGAGGGCGGTGGCGAAGGCGGGGGCGGCGAGCGCCGGGGGCGAGAGGGCGTAGCGGATGTCGGCCGACTCGCGGGCGGCCTGGGCGAAGTCGGCGTCCGTCACCCGCACCACCACCCGCTGATTCGGGTTCTGCTCCTTCACCAGCAGGGCGATTTCCAGGTTGGCCAACTCGGACGCGGTGACGGCGATGACCGCCTTCGCCGTGGCCACCCGCGCCTGCGCGAGCGTCTCGGGCACGGTCGCATCGCCTTGCACCACCGCCGCCCCCATCCGCCGCACGGTCGGCACGAACGCCGCGTCGCCCGCCCGCTCGATGGCCACCACCTTCACTCCCAGGCGGATCAGTTCCTGGACGCACCGGTAGCCGACGTTGCCCAGCCCGCACACCACCACATGCCCGCCTTCGGGGATGCGGCTCTCTTCGAACGCCCCACGCAGCCGCGCTTTCAGCAGGTAGTTGGTGAAGATGGCGGTGAACGCCGCGATGAGCGCCGCGCCCACCAGCTTCAGCCCGGCGATGAACACTTTCATCTCGGCGGCGCGGTCGTCGCCGGGCAGGTTGTCGCCGGTCGCGGCCACGCTGACGGTCTGGAAGATGCTGTCGGCCCACGAGTCGCCGGCCCCGAAGCGGAACACCAACATGCTGCCGAACAGGATGACGAACAGGGCGACCGACGCCACCTTCACCGGCAGGTCGATGGCCCCGAACATCCGCTTCGCCACCCGCCACGCCATGCGGAGCAGACCGCCGCGGAACACCCCGTCGGGTTTCTCGGCGAGCAGTGGGGCGAGCGCCGCGGGCGCGCCGCACACGAGCAGCCGGTCGCCCACTGACAGCCGGGTGTCACTGGCCAGTTCGTGCAGAGCGGCGGTCGGGCCGTCGGGCGGGGTGAGGGCGAGCACCAGCAGGTGGAAGCGGGCGGCGACCGCGCTCAGGGTTTCGCCGACGAGCGCGGAGCCGGGGGCGATCTCGAACCGGGCGATCTGCTGCGGGCTGGCGTCGATGGCGAACGCGGCCAGGGATTCGCCGCTGACGGCGGTGAGGGCGAGCAGCGGGGCGGTGAGCGCGGACACCGACAGGGCGACGGTGTTCTTCATCGCCCCGCCCAGGCGACTGATCAGGGTCTGGTTGAACATCCGCACCACCACGCGGGCGGTCGGATTCAGCTTGCGGGCGAGCAGTGCGGTGCCCACGTTCACCAGGTCGTCGCCGGTGACGACGAGGACGCCGTCGGCCGTCGGCACGCCGGCCTTTTCGAGCAGGTCGGGCCGCCGGCAGTCGCCGACGACGAGCGTGCAGCCGGCCAGCCGCGGGGGGTGCGGGGGGGCGCGCGGGTCCAAAAACCACACCCGCAATCCCAAGGATAGCCGGGCTTAGATCAACCC
>JANNQE010000820.1:0-11807 GCA_031441625.1 Planctomycetia bacterium | reverse complement strand
ACCCGACGGGGCGGAAGGTGACGGCGGCCGAGTTCCAGGCCATCCGGCTCACCCGCCACAAGACGTGCCCGCAGTGGAACGACACCATCCACCCGCGGACCGGGGGCAAGAACACGGAGTAACCCGTGGACGGCTCCTTACTGCTGATCAAGGTGGCGGCCTCGGTGGTGGTGAGCTGTCGGCGGATCGTGGTGCGGCTCAGCGGCAGTTGGCCGAATCAACAGTTCTTCGAGCGGGTGGCGGAGCACGTCTGTCGGCGTCCGGCTGTTGCACACTTCTGGACCGGTTGAAGCCAGGACAACTCGAAAAGCCGGATGGGGGTAAGGGGGCGGTGCGCCACGAGCGGCCGAACGGGTGCTTCTGCCGCCCGGAACACGTTCAGGACGACGGGAAACGACTATCTGGCTTACGCTCCTGAATAATCCGGGCTAGAATTTTCAGCCTTCGAGCCTCAGGAAAAGCGGCATCAGTCGAGCTCCGAGCACCAGGGCATTGTCTGGCGCGACCGGAGCGACTACTGTGTGTTCGAACACCCTCCCGCACCCAGCCTCCCGAGTGCCCCGGCCATGCTGTCTCGGTTCGCCGCCGTCTGTGCCGTCGGCCTGCTCCCCTTCACCGACGTGCGGGCCGCCGACCAGCCCACCTTCAACCGGGACATCCGCCCGCTCCTGTCCGACGCCTGCTTCCAGTGCCACGGGCCGGATGCGGCCAAGCGGAAGGCCGGCCTCCGCCTCGACGTCCGCGCCGACGCGACGACGCCCGCGAAGTCCGGCGAGACGGCGATCGTCCCGGGCAAGCCGGAGAAGAGTGAGCTGCTCAAGCGGGTGGCCGCCCACGACGACACGGCCATGCCGCCCGACAGCAAGGGGAAGCGGGTGACGAAGGAGCAAATCGCCCTGCTGACGCGGTGGATCGCGGACGGGGCCGAGTACCAGGGGCACTGGGCGTTCCTGCCGGTGGAGCGACCGAAGCCGCCGGCGGCCGGGCACCCGGTGGACGCGTTCGTCCGCGCGAAGCTGGCGGCGGCGAAGCTGAAGCCGCAGGCGGGGGCCGAACGGGCGACGCTCATCCGCCGCGTGACGCTCGACCTGACCGGTCTGCCGCCGACGCCGGCCGAGGTGGAGGCGTTCCTGGCGGACAAGTCGCCGAGCGCATACGAGGTGGTGGTGGACCGGCTTCTGAAGTCCCCCCGGTACGGCGAACACATGGCCCTCCAGTGGCTGGACTTCGCCCGCTACGCCGACAGCAACGGCTTCCAGGTGGACAGCAGTCGCTTCCAGTGGCCGTGGCGGGACTGGGTCATCGACGCGTTCAACGCGAACAAGCCGTTCGACCAGTTCACCGTCGAGCAGATCGCCGGCGACCTGCTGCCGAACGCGACCCGCGATCAGATCGTGGCCACCGGCTTCAACCGCAACCACCGGCTCAACGGCGAGGGCGGGCTGATCGCCGAGGAGTGGCGGGTCGAGACCGTCATCGACCGCCTCGAAACGACCGGCAGCACCTGGCTCGGCCTCACCTTCAACTGCTGCCGCTGCCACGACCACAAGTACGACCCGATCACGCAGAAGGAGTTCTACCGGGCGTTCGCCTACTTCAACTCGGTCCAGGAGAGCGGCACGTTGCAGGGCGAGACGCGGAACACGGAGCCGACGGTCTCCGTGCCCGACCCGGACTCTCAGGGCAAGGTCGCGGCCATCGAGGCGGAGATCCTCGCGGCGGCGAAGGCGACGGCGGAACTGCTGACGAAGCGGCCGGAGTTGCAAGCCGCGTGGGAGGCCGGACTCCGCGAGCGGTTGGCGAAGGACGTGGCCGTGTGGCGGGTGCTGGAACCGAAGTCGGCGAAGGCGACTGGCAAGACGACGCTGACGAAACAGCCGGACGGCTCGTACCTCGCGGCCGGTGAAGCCCCCGCGAAGGAGACTTACGAGGTCGTCGCGCCGCTCTCGGACACGGAAATCGGCGGGCTGCTTCTGGAGGCGTTCGTCGATGCCAGCCTGCCCGAGCAGAGCGTCGGCCGCGCGTTCAACGGCAACTTCGTGCTGTCGCGTGTGGAGGCGACGCTGACTGCGCCGACGCTGGACAAGCCGGTGCCGCTGAAGTTCACGAAGGCCGTAGCCGACTACTCGCAGAACGGATGGGACATCGCATTCGCCCTCGGCGGGACCGCCGGGAAAGGGTGGGCGGTGGACGGCCCGACCAAGAAGGAGAACCGCAAAGCGATGTTCCTTCTGGAGAAGTCGGTGGCGGTGCCGAAGGACGCCACCATCACGGTGCGGGTGGTTCAAGACACGCTCCCGCAGCACTCCATCGGGCGGTTCCGGCTCTCGACGACATCGCTACCCGCGAAGGAAGTCACGCTGGCAGGGTCGGCGATCCCCGAGTCGCTGCGGAAGGCGATCCTCACCGACGCGGCGAAGCGGTCGCCGGAGCAGAAGGCGGACATCGAGAAGTTCTACCTGACCAACCCGGACGGCCCGGTGAAGGCCGCCGTGCAGCGGGAGGCGGCGCTCAAGGTTCAGCGCGACGAACTGCTGAAGAAGTCGGCGACGGTGATGGTGATGAAGGAGGCGGCCCAGCCCCGCGACGCCTTCGTGCTGACCCGCGGCGAGTACGACAAGAAGGGGGAGAAGGTGACGCCGGGCACGCCCGCGGCACTGCCGTCCATGCCGAAGGACGCGCCGGCGAACCGTCTCGGGTTGGCGCGCTGGCTGGTGGACGACAAGAACCCGCTGACCGCCCGCGTGTGGGTGAACCGCGCCTGGGAGCGGTTCTTCGGCACAGGCCTCGTGAAGACGTCGGAGAACCTCGGTTCGCAATCCGAGTACCCCAGCCACCCGGAACTGCTCGACTGGCTGGCCGCCGAGTTCATGTCGCCGACGGTGGTCGCGTCCGTGGCGGGCGAACCGGCGAAGAAGTGGGACATGAAGGCGTTCCACAAGCTGCTCGTGCTGAGCGACACCTACCGGCAGGCGAACACCACCACGGCCGACGCGCTGGAGCGCGACCCGGATAACCGGCTGCTCGCCCGCTCCCCGCGCCTGCGGCTGAGCGGCGAAGCCCTCCGCGATCAGGCGCTGTTCGCCTCCGGTCTACTCATCGAGAAGCGCGGCGGGCCGAGCGTCCGCCCGTACATGCCCGACGGCGTGTGGGACGAGACCAGCCGGTACGGCGACCTCCGCGGCTACAAGCACGACACCGGCGACGGCCTGTACCGCCGCAGCCTGTACACCGTCTGGAAGCGGACCGCCGCCCCGCCGACGATGCTGCTCTTCGACGCCCCTAGCCGGGAGTACTGCGCGGTGAAGCGGTCGCGGACGAACACGCCGCTCCAGGCGCTGTCGCTGCTCAACGAGGTCACCTATGTCGAGGCGGCGCGGAAGCTCGGCGAGCGCATGCTGAAGGAAGGCGGCACGACCGACGCCGAGCGGATCCGCTTCGCGGTCCGCATCGTGCTGGCGCGGGAGCCGACCGCGGCCGAGGCGAAGGTGCTGCTCGACGGCCTCGTCGCGGATCGCGTGAAGTTCGCCAAGACCCCCGCCGCCGCGGCCAAGCTGCTGGCCTTCGGCGACAGCAAGCCCGACCCGAAGCTCGACCGCGTCGAACTGGCCACTTCCGCCGTGACCGCGAGCGTTCTCCTGAACTTGGACGAAGCCGTCGTCCGGCCGTGACAACGGCAGGTGAACCGGCGGCGTGAGCCGCCTGGGTTACGATCCTGCTACACCCGCCGGTACACACCACCGGTGTTCGCCCGGAGGTTCCCCGATGAACCGCGCCACCGCACTGCAAGACCGCATCAACCGCCGGCTGTTCCTCCGCCAGTCCGCCGGCGGGCTGGGGCTGGCCGCGCTCGCCTCGATGGCGAACCCGGTGGCGGCTGCCCCCGCGCCGGTGGCGAAGGCGAAGCGGGTCATCTACCTGTTCCAGTCCGGCGCGCCGTCGCAGGTGGACCTGTTCGACCCGAAGCCGGCGATGGAGAAGCGGCGCGGCGAGGACCTTCCGGCCACCATCCGCATGGGCCAGCGGCTGACGACGATGACCTCCGGGCAGGCCAAGTTCCCCGTCGCGCCGTCGGCGTTCAAGTTCCAGAAGCACGGCAAGTCCGAGATGTGGTTCAGCGAGCTGGTGCCCGGCATGGCGTCGCACGCGGACGAGTGGTGCATGGTCCGCACCGTCCACACGGAAGCCATCAACCACGACCCGGCGATCACCTTCATCCAGACCGGCAGCCAACTGCCCGGCCGGCCGAGCATCGGCGCGTGGCTGGGCTACGGCCTCGGCAGCGAGTGCAAAGACCTGCCGGCCTACGTCGTCCTCACCTCGTTCGGCAGCGGCCGGCCGGACGACCAGCCGCTGTACGACCGCCTGTGGAGCGCGGGCTTCCTGCCGTCGCATCACCAGGGGGTGAAGCTCCGCAACAAGGGCGACGCGGTGCTGTACCTGTCCGACCCGCCGGGGGTCGGCCGCGACGACCGCCGGGCCACCCTCGACCGCCTGGCCGCGCTGAACAAGCAGGAGTTCGACCGGTCGAACGACCCCGAGACCAAGGCCCGGACGGCGCAGTACGAGATGGCGTTCCGCATGCAGACGAGCGTGCCCGACCTGATCGACTTCTCGAAGGAGACGAAGAAGACGCTGGAGGCCTACGGCCCGGACGTGTCCCGCCCCGGCTCCTACGCCGCCAACTGTCTGCTCGCCCGCCGCATGGCCGAGCGGGACGTGCGGTTCGTGCAACTGTTCCACATGGGGTGGGACCACCACGGCGGGTTGCCGAAGGCCATCCGCGGGCAGTGCAAGGACACCGACCAGGCGACCTCCGCCCTGCTGACCGACCTGAAGGACCGGGACATGCTGAAGGACACGCTGGTGGTGTGGGGCGGGGAGTTCGGCCGCACCATCTACAGCCAGGGGGCGCTGACGGCGACCGACTACGGCCGGGACCACCACCCGCGGTGCTTCACCGTGCTGATGGCCGGGGCCGGCGTCAAAGGCGGCACCACCTACGGCGAGACGGACGAGTTCGGCTACAACGTGACGGAGAACCCGGTCCACGTCCACGACCTGAACGCCACCATCTTGCACCTGCTCGGCCTCGACCACGAGAAACTCACGTACAAGTTCCAGGGTCGGGACTTCCGCCTGACCGACGTCCACGGGAGTGTGGTGAAAGGCCTCCTGTCCTGACCCGCCCGGCCGCACTCGCTCAGCCGGTCGCGATGGGCTCTGGTACTGATTTCCCGAAACCGGACCCGCCGTCAGTCGCCGGGACCACCCGCGCGTTCCTACCCGCCGGTCGGATCGCCCGGCCCGAACGCCCACTTCAACTCGCCGCGAGCCGGGCACCGGCACCGCCACACGCCCGCCTTCGGCCGTCTGGCACGCTTGTGAACGGTACCACAGCCGGCACAGTTCGCGTGCCACCGGGCGGGGGCCGGTTCGACGACCGCCGGCACCGCCGGCTCGCGGGCCGGGTCGCCGGCGTAGGCGAACACGAGTGGGGCTCGTGCTTGGCACTTGCAGCGGTAGCCGGTGAGCGACCGCGGGCGTTTGTACCGGTGGTGGGTGCGGTTGCAGGACGGGCAGGTGGTCCGCCAGTCGCCGGGTTCCACCACCGTGTCCGGCGAGTCGTCGTACGCCCGCGGGGTCGCCCCGATGCGGACGGCGACCGCCTGCCAGACCGGGCCGTGCTTGGCCTTCGGGCCGGCGAGGGCGTGGGCGATCTCGTGCCGCAGCGTGTCGAGGACGGCCGCGTCCGGGTTGTTGCGGGCGTAGAACTCGCTGATCTCGATCCGCTTCCGCCGGTACTTGCACACGCCCAGTCGTCGCTTCGAGCCGGCCAGCCCGAACGTCCACCCGGCCAGGCGGTGTTCGGTGAACAGTGCGGCGGCGGCCTCACTCAGTATCTTCAGGTCCATGCCGGTGACTCCGAACCACGCTGCGGATTGATGCCCATTTTATCCGTCGGAGTGACGGGCGTGTACGGGCGGGACGTGCGGGATCTCGCGTGGGTGGGCACCGCCACCGTGTTGCAACTCTCGATTACCGCCAGGAACTTGTGAGGCGACATGATCCCGCTCCACCGCGACCGGCACTTCACGTTCCGCTTCGGCGACGACCGGGTCATCCCCCGCTTCCACCTCGACGGCGTCGCGGCCGGGGTGCGGGTGTCGGTGTTCCGGTTCGACGCCACCACCGAGACGCGATTGGACCTCATCGCCACCGCGACGGTCGGCGAGGGCGGGTGGGTGGACCTGCCCGATCCGCTCGTCGTGCGAAGCGGTGAGGGCTTCGTCGCCGTGCCCGAGGAGGAGAACCTGTGAACCGAGTGAACTGCGTCGGCCTGCTGCTGGCCGTGCTCGTCGCCCCGTCCGTTCGGGCCGACGAACCCGTCACGATCTCGGAGGCGAAGAAGGACGACGGCGGCGTCCTTGTCCACGAGGTCCGTTCCCCGTACCAGGCGAAGGCCACGCAGATCCGGGTGCTGCTGCCCGGCAAGGTGGAGAAGGGGAAGACGTACCCGGTGGTGTACGTGCTGCCGGTCGAGGCCGGCACCGAGAGCCGCTACGGGGACGGGCTGAAGGAGGTCCAGAAGCTCGACCTGCACAACACACTGAATGCGGTGTTCGTGGCCCCGACATTCTCGCACCTGCCGTGGTACGCCGACCACCCGACCAAGCCCGAAATCCGCCAGGAGAGCTACCTGCTCAAGGTCGTCGTCCCGTTCGTGGACAAGACCTACCCGGTGAAGACGGAGGCCGACGGGCGGTTGCTGCTCGGGTTCAGCAAGTCTGGCTGGGGGGCGTGGTCGCTGCTGCTGCGGAACCCGGACGTGTTCGGCCGGGCCGTGGCGTGGGACGCCCCGCTGATGATGGACAAGCCGGGCAAGTACGGCAGCGGCGACATCTTCGCCACTGCCGACAACTTCGACGGCTACCGGGTGAGCAAGCTGCTGGAAACCAAAGCGGACAAGCTCCTGAAGGAGAAGCGGCTGGTGCTGCTCGGGTACGGGAACTTCCGGGCCGAGCACGAGCAGGCCCACGCCCTGCTGGACAAACTCAAGGTCGCCCACGAGTACCGCGACGGCCCGGACCGAAAGCACGACTGGCACAGCAGGTGGGTGAAGGAGGCGGCCGAGATGCTCCTCCCGCCCCCGGCGGCCGACTGGCCGTCGTGGCGAGGCCCCACCCGCGACGGCCTGAGCACCGAGCCGTCGGGCTGGCAGAAGGGCACCTGGGTCGGCGACAAGCCCGACTGGCAGGTGGATGTCGGCGTCGGGTCGAGCAGCCCGCTGGTTGCGGCCGGGAAGCTGTACACGCTCGGCCATCGGGACGGCTCCGACGCGGTCGAGTGCCGGGATGCGAAGACAGGCAAACTGGCCTGGCGGAGCACGTACAAGTGCAAGCAGTACGGCCGCCATCACGTCGGCGACGAGGGGCTGTACGCCGGGCCGTCCTCGACGCCGGAGTACGACCGCGAGACGAAGCTCCTTTACACGCTGAGTGCGGACGGCCACCTGAACTGCTGGGACACGACGGCCGAGGGGAAGGCGGTGTGGGGCAAGAACCTGTACGACGAGTACAAGGTGGAGCGGCGGCCCAAGCTGACGAACCAGCCGCAGCGGGACTACGGGTACACCACCAGCCCGCTGGTGTACAAGGACTGGCTGCTGGTCGAGGTCGGCTCCACCAAGGGCGGTTCACTCGTCGCGTTCGACAAGGCGAGCGGGAAACAGGTCTGGGCGTCCGAGCTGAAGGACGAGCCGGGGCACTGCGGCGGGCTGGCCCTCATGGCGGTGGACAAGATCCCCTGTGCCGTCGTGCTGACGCAGCGGAACCTTGCGGTCATCCGCCTGGATGTCGGTCAGGAAGGGAAGACGCTCGGCACGTTCCCGTGGGTGACGGACTTCGCCAACTCGATCGCCAGCCCGGCCGTGCACGGGGATTGCGTGCTGGTCACCGCCGCGTACAACCAGAACGCAATGGTGAAGCTGAAGGTGTCGAAGAGTGGGATCGAAGAAGTGTGGCGGCAGAAGACGCCGTCCAAAGTGTGTACGCCGGTGGTCCACCAGGGGCACGTCTACGTGTGTTGGCAGAAGATGCGGTGCCTGGACTGGGAGACGGGCAGGACGGTGTGGGAGGGCGGGGCGTTCGGCGACCCCGGCTCGTGCGTCGTCACGGCGGACGAGAAGGTCATCGTGTACGGGCTGAGCGGCCGGCTCGCCCTGGTGGAGACGGCGGCCCACGCGGGCGGCAAGTACGTGGAACTGGCCGCCCGCGAGAAGCTGTTCCGCACCCATGCCTGGCCGCACGTGGCCCTGGCGGACGGGCGGGTCTACTGCCGCGACCGCGAGGGCCACCTGGCCTGCTTCGCCATGCCGCCGAAGTGAACTGGGACGTGCCTTCGCACATGCTCGGCGCGATGCGTCGGGGCGTGTGCCGCACCGCGGCCGTGTGTTTCGCCTCAAGACGAAGCAGCGGCCGGACACTGGGGTCGACCCCAAAATCTGGGAGCCACTGGTGAACGCCGACGGCCGTCACCGGTCGTATTCCGCCCTCGCGTTTCACCCCATCCGGGCGGAGAGAGGGCAAATGTCGGACCCCCAGAATTCGTCAGTCACCCCCCTGCTGAGGTCGGGAAAGCCCGTCGGCAAGGGCGGCCCGATGGGCGGGCGGCCCATGTTTTATGGGTCCGAACAGTCGGCAGGCGATGAGTCACTCCACCCGCTCCGGACATCGGCCGAGACCGGGTTCGGGACCCGGGCGTGCCGTGGCATGAGGTGTGGCGTGCGGGCCCCCGATAGTGTCCCCTCACCGTCTCGCACGGGTGCGGACACCATCCCAGCACTCGTCTCAATAGGGTGATCGCCACCGTCGGAGTTCACCCCAGCCCGACGACGAGTTCTTCCACACCCAGACCGAGCGACCGAGCGCTCGCGGCCCTTTCCTCGCAGGCCGAAGTCCCCCGCAGTCGGTGGCGGCACCACCCGTCGGCCCGGTGGCCGACGGGCGGATACCGTTGTCATCATCCGGCGGGCCGAGCGCGACCCGCGGGGGTACCGACTGACCGACCCGTCCGCCGACTCACCCGCCGCCCGCCGGGCTCAGCACCAGCCGGCCGTCGCCGTCGAACGTCGCCTTCGCCCAGCGGGCGGTGGCGGCGTACTCCACCCCCACCCGCACGTCCGGCAGCACCGCCCGCCTGCCATCGACCATCAGCGTTTGGATCCGCCCGGCGTGGGCCGTCAGGTCGCTGTCGGCCGGCACCTCCACCAGCAGCTCGTCGTGCACGAAGTTGACCACCCGGTCGCCGGCCCGTCACACCCGCCACAGGGCCAGCTTCGCCCCGTCACTGGTCAAGCCCTGGAACACCGTGTTCCGCCGGGCGGTGAACCCGGCGGCGGCTCGCAGCCGGCCGGTGAGGGTGTACACCCCGGCCAACCCGACCAGCCCGGCCACGCCCCGTCGCAACTCCGGGGACGGGCGGCGGTCCCGCACGGCCGCCGCCAACTTCTCCGGCAACTCGCCCGCCAGGTCGGCCGCCCGCTGCCAGAAGAAGGCGACGTCCGCCGGGTGATTAGCGACAGCCGGTTTTCCCCTTTAACGACAGTTCCATTTCCCGCCGTGTGAACTCCCGATAGCTGGTGTGGCTACGCTGACCGAACCCAGGGTTACGAGGGTTCGGCATGCGTGTCACGGATCAACAGGTTCGCAAGTTGCGGCGACTGGACGCGCGGGGCACGCCTTGCGCTGTCGCCGCCCTCCGGTCCGGGATGGATCCCAAGACCGCACGCAAGTACCGCCGGCTCGCCCGGCTCCCCAGCGAGGCACGGATGCCGCATCCCCGACGTACCCACCCGGACCCGTTCGACGCCGTCTGGACCGGTGTCGCCGAGCGACTGGCCCTCAACCCGGGACTGGAGGCGTTGACCCTCTTCCCGCATCTCCAACGCGAACACCCCGGGCGGTTTCCCGACGGACAACTCCGCACCTTCCAGCGGCGGGTCAAGACGTGGCGGGCCAGCCACGGTCCGGCGAAGGAAGTGTTCTTCGCCCAGGTCCACACGCCCGGCCGGCTGTGCGCCTCCGACTTCACGCACATGACCCGTCTGGGAGTGACCATCGCCGGTCAACCGTTCGATCCCCTGATCTACCACTTCGTGCTGACCTACTCGAACTGGGAGACCGGCACCATCTGTTTCGCCGAGTCGTTCGAGACACTCGCTGAGGGGTTGCAGAATGCGTTGGCGGAACTGGGTGGCGTGCCCGCCGTTCACCGCACCGACCGGCTCACGACCGGCGCGGAGTTCACCCAGCGGTATCAGGCGTTGCTCTCGCATTACGGCCTCCAAGGGCAACCGATCCAGGCCGGGCATGGCAATGAGAACGGCGACGTCGAGCAGCGACACCACCGGTTCAAGCGAGCACTCGACCAGCAGTTGATGCTTCGCAACAGCCGGGACTTCACGAGCCGGGCGAGCTACGAGTCGTTCCTCCGCGATCTGTTCCAGGAACTGAACGGGAACCGGCGTGTGAAGTTGGCCGAGGAGATGAAGCCATTGCGTGCGTTGCCGGGGAATCGTTTCGAGGCAGCGGGTCGTGTGCAGGTGAAGGTGTCGGCGGGGAGCACGGTTCGTGTGCATGAGAATACCTACTCGGTGTCGAGCCGGTTGATCGGTGAGCGGGTCGAGGTTCGTCTGCACGCCGAGCACGTCGAGGTGTGGTACGCGCAGAAGTTGGTGGAACGGATGCCGCGCTTGCGTGGTCGCGGCCAGCACAAGATCGCCTACCGGCACGTGATCGACTGGCTGGTCCGCAAGCCGGGAGCATTCGCGGAGTACCGCGACCGGGAGGATCTGTTCCCGACGACGACGTTTCGCATCGCCTACGACGTGCTGCGAAGTCGAGAGCCGCTGCGGGCGGACAAGGACTACCTGCGACTACTGCATCCCGCGGCCAGTGACAGTGAAGTGTCACTGGAGGCAGCGCTCCGCGTCGTGCTTGCTGGCGATGAGACGCCGACGATGGATGCGGTGATGGTTCGGATGCGTGCGGTGTCGATTCCCCCGACGGGACCGGTCGTCGCCGTCGGGCCCGTGGACTTGAGCGTGTACGACCCACTCCTGAGTGCCACGGAGGGCACCTCCCATGTCGAAGCCCAACGAGAGCGAGACGGGGACCGGGAACCTGAAGGAACTGGGCCTGCCGACGATGCGTCGGACGTTCGCGGCGGCGGCCCGCGTGGCGCGGGCCAACGAGCAGACGTTCGAGCAGTCCCTGCTGGGCCTGAGCGAGGCCGAACTGTGCCACCGCCGGGAGAACCGGATCGGGCGGTTGCTGCGGGCGTCGAAGCTGCCGCTGGAGAAGAGTTGGGCGGCACTGGACACGAAGCGACTGCCGGCGAGGGTGGTGCACCAGGCGAAGGCGCTGCTGGACGGCGGGTTCGTGGACCGGCGCGAGAACGTGTTGGTGTTCGGGCCGCCGGGTTCGGGGAAAACGCATTTACTCTGTGCCGTGGCCCAGGAGTTGGTGCGGTCGGGTCGGAAGGTGTTGTTCACGACGTGCAACCTGCTGGTCCAGGAACTGCTCCTGGCGCAGCGGGAGTTGAAGCTGCCCAAGGCGCTGAAGCGGCTGGGCGGTTACTCGCCGACTTCGAGCCGATCGTCGACCTGCTGCACGTGCTGTGCGACCTGTACACGTCGGCCCAGGCGGTGAGTGCGGATGAGGCCGGCGGGTGGGGGCGGTATGTGGGGTGGGTGTGCCGATGCATTTAAGCAAAATCATCCGCTACAGGTAGCTGAGTTAATTGAA
>JANNQE010000819.1:0-10321 GCA_031441625.1 Planctomycetia bacterium | reverse complement strand
ACGGCATAACCGGCGTGGCGATTGCCGTCGCAGGCAACCACGACTCCGGTGAACTGCACCTTGCCCGTGACCTGCGGCGTCTGCATGGCCACCGTCATTTCGGCCCAGATCGGAATGGCGTCCTGGGAGCGAAACTCAATGCCGTTCTTGCGGACGCGCACGGCGGAGGCGGGCAAGTCCAGCTTGGTGGCAGGGGCTTGAACGGTGACTCGTTGAAACAGATCAGAACTTCCAATGTTGCGTGCGCTCATAAATTACAGATTCAGACTATCACACGAACATCCAAGGTCAAACGGACTTTCCTCACATTTCTTTCACCGCTCAAAAAGCGCACCGCGCTTGGCAAAAAATGCGTCGGCCGCTATCACACCCGCTCCATGAACGACCATGAAACGCGCTTCGGTGGCATCGGCCGGCTCTACGGCCGCGCCGGGATGGAGCGACTCCAGCGCGCCCGCGTCTGCGTCGTCGGCATCGGCGGCGTCGGCTCGTGGGCGGTAGAGGCGCTGGCCCGCTGCGGCGTCGGCGCGATCACGATGGTCGATCTCGACGACATCTGCGTGAGCAACATCAACCGGCAGTTGCACGCGATGGATGGACAGATGACCCCCGCTGCGCAACACCACCCCGTTGCCCGAGGTCGTGATCCCGCCCGCCACGGTCACGCTCCCGCCGCCGCTGGTGATGGTCGCCCCGCTGCCGAACACTTGCACGCCGGCACCCGCGGCGTTGCCGGTCACGCCCACGAAACCGCCGCCAGCGGCGGAGATCTGCCCGCCGGTGAACACGAACACCCCGATGTTGCCCGGCCCCGCCGGGCTTCCACCGGTCCCTTGGACGGTGACGTTGCCGCCGCCGGAGGTGACGGCCGACCCCGCGTTCTGCACGAGCACGCCGAATCGGCTGCTCCCGGTGCTCGCCCCGCCGATGCCGGTGACGCCCACCGTGCCCACCCCGCCGGCCGTGATCCGTCCGCCGCCGACGACATCGACCCCCACGCTCCCCGGCCCGTTGCCGCCGGTCCCCTGGACGGTCACGTTCCCCCCGGCGGAAGTGATGATCGCACCGGCACTGACCACGTACACGCCGTGGTTGTATTGCGAGTTGCCCGCACCACCGCCGGTGCCGGTGACGCTGACAGCTCCGCTGCCGCCGGCGTGGACCTGCCCGCCGCCGTACAGGTACACCCCGACGCCGAAGCCGACCGTCCCGTTGACCCCGGCCGTCCCCGTGAGGGTCACGGCCCCCCCGCCCGACGTGACGACCGAGTTCGCCGCCTGGACGAGCACCCCGTAATTCGCCTGCCCGACGCCAGCCCCGCCAGTGCCGGTGATGCCGACCAGCCCGGCACCGCCGGCGGCGATCCGCCCGCCGAGTTCGACGTGGACGCCGATGGCCGCCCCGCCGTTCCCGCCCCCGCCGGTGCCCGTCACGGTCACGTTGCCCCCGCCGGAGGTGACGGCCGCACCCGCGCCTGTCACGTGGACGCCGAAGTTGCCGTACCCGCCGCCCGTGCCGCCGGTGCCCGAGACGGTCACGCCCCCCGTGCCACCGGTCACGCTCCCGCGCACGGCCACGCCGACGAAGTCGCCGGCGACCACACCGTTGGCCGTGAGCGTGATGCTCCCGCTCATGGCGGTCACGCTCGCGCCGGTGTTCACTAGGATGTTGCGGGTGGTGGTCACGCTCAGGTCGTTCGCCCCGAACGCCGACGTGCCGGTGAGCGACACTTCGCCCGGCGCGTCGTTCAGCGTGACGGCGAACGAGTTGGAGAAAGCCGCCGTGCTGTTGACGAAATTGACGCCCGCGCCCGTCGCCGAATCGACCACCGTCACTGGCCCGGCGGCGGGGGTGAAACTCACCACCCCGTCGGTCGAACTGGCCAGAGAGTACGTGCCGGCGGCGGCGGTGGAGATGTTGAGCAGTTCGTTCGGGTCGTCCAGGGTGACGGTGTTGCCGGAGATGGTGACGGGGGTGGTGCGGTCTTCGAGGTGAGTGAGCTGCGGACGCCAGCCGGAACGGGCGGCGGTGCGAGACAGGCGGGTGCGGGTCATGGGCGGACGGTCCTGGTGCGGATGAACGGGTGGGAAAATTGTACGCGAGGGTGCCAAACGACGGAAGCGGCGGAACCCGCCTCTTCACAATCGTGAAGAGGGAGTACCGCCGCCTCGTGCCGACTCGCGCTGACTGACCCTGTGGGGATTCGACGCGGCCGACGGATCGGCTGACATTTCAGGCACTTCGACGACGCCCACTCAACAGGCGTCGCACAATCCGACGCAGTTGCCCGAAGCCGACCCGCTCTCCGCGTTCATGGCCACCCTCACCCCCAGCAGCGGGCGGCACTGGTGCGGTTGCTCACCACGCCGAACGGCTGAACTCATTCCAACAGCGTTCCAGGGCAGACGGTCGCACCGCCGCCGGGTACACTCTGCCGGCACCCCCGAGCGCCCGTCCATGTCGTCGCTGCTGCCCTTTTCACCCGTCCAGAACCGGAACACGTTTTCCGGGCACTGGCTCGACCACCGATTGACGCTCGAACCCGATTGGAAGGAGTGCGCGGACGCCGCCACCGATGCACTCGCCGACTTGACCGATTTGTGGAAGAAGGAGCGGAAGCGGGTGGCCGGATACGGCAACGAAGCGGGGTTGGAGTACGCTTTCGTTCAGCCGGTGTTGGAAGCTCTCGGCTGGAAGCCGAAGTACCAAGCCCACCTGCACGGGCGGAAGCCGGACTACGCCCTCTTCCTGTCCGACGCCGACCTCGACACGGCCCTCGCCGGTGAGCACACTTCGGACGACTTTTGGACGCCGGCGGCGGTGGTGGCCGACGCGAAGAAGTGGGATCTGCCGCTCGACAAGAAGGTGGGTGCGGGGGCGAAGAAGGAGTACCCGCCGGAACAGATGGAGTGGTATCTGGACCGCAGCCGCAAGCCGTTCGGCGTGCTCACCAACGGCCGCGTCTGGCGACTCATCCCGCGCGAACTCCAACCGCACCAGCGCCGCTACCAGACGTACTTCGAGGTCGATCTGGTCGCCATCCTGGACGACGCCGTACAACCGGGCGGGGCCGACTTCGGCACGCGGGAAGACTTCCTGCGGTTCTTCCTGATCTTCGGCCCGTCCGGGTTCGCCGCCCGCGACGGGCGGAAGCCACTCGTGACGAGAGCCGTCGAAGGGAGTTCCGAGTACCGGGTGGGGGTGAGTGAGGAGTTGAAGGGGCAGGCGTTCGAGGCGCTGCGGCTGTGCATCGAGGGGTTCTTGGCGTTCGAGCCGAACCAGTTCAACCCGAACACCGAACTTCCGCCATGCCCCTGGTCGTGTTCCAAGAGGCCGGGCGAATTTACCTTGCTTGGTCACTCATCGTCATCAGTCTGAACCGACGCCTAAAACACCTCGAATCGGATGGATACGATATGCGCATCCGTCTCAGGCGTATGGCCCCGACAGAGGCCTTCGATGTCCCGAATCCGCCAGCGAGAAGTACTCAACGTGGTGCTGCTCCAAACCCTCGCTCGAGTTCCGAGCGGGATGCGGGTGACGGAAGTCAACGACCTCATTTCAGAAAGCTACACCTTCCCCGACGAATGGTATCGGGAGTTGCCGGACAGTTCCGGCTATGACGCCCTGAAAGCTCAGGGGTACGACGACTGGCGAATGATCCCGCAGGCTACGCTGATCGAACTTGTCAAGACGGAACCGCAATGGAAGAACGAAATCCGTTGGTCGAGAAACGAACTCCGCAAACTCCACCTTCTCGATCCGTCTGCCCCTCGTGGGCTTTGGCGGCTGACCGAAGCCGGTCTCACTGCCGCACGCAACCCGCAAGACCACATCGAACTCAACGAGCGTGAGCAGGAAATCGTCACCCCCAGGCCAGCACGGCAGCGCCTTCGACCGACAAGCCCGCCGGCGGGTCCGGCCCCGCAGATGTCGGAGCGAGAGCGACTGTTGGCCACACTGATGCACCTCACCGACGGTCTTCCGATCAACGAACTTGAGTTGGTCGTGGATCTCTCTCGCGCCGTTCGGAGACGAACTTTACCCGACGTTCCCCCGGCATCTTGAATAACTGGCTATCTCGGATCGTTCCGCGTCGGAACGGGTTGAGGCCGCTCAGCGAGCGGGCCGCGGGCGGACGGCGGGTTCGATGCCGTCATCGGTAACCCGCCGTATGAGGTGCTGTCTGCCAAAGAGACCGGGCACGACCTCACCCCGCTCCGCACGTTCATCGACAACGAACCGCTCTACACTCCGGCCGTCCGCGGCAAGCCGAACCTGTTCAAGCTGTTCATCTGCCGCGGGCTGGACCTGCTCCGCCCGGACGGGCGGTTCGGGTTCATTGTGCCGATGGCACTCCTCGGCGACGACATCACCTCCGACCTCCGTCGGCACATGGCGAAGGTGGGCGAGTTCCTGGCAGTGGAGGGGTTCCCGCAGAAGGACAACGCCAAGAAGCGGGTGTTCGAGGACGCCAAGCTGTCCACCGTCGCGTTCGTGTACGCCAAAGGCCGCGATCCCGCCGCCCCGCGGCCGTTCGTCTCCCGCCTACACCCGGAGAACAAGGTCGAAGAGAACTCGCCGTCCCTCACACTCACCACCGCCGACATCCCCAACTACGACCCGGACAACTTCACCATCGTCTGCTGCCCGCAAGCCGATTGGGACATTGCCACCCGCCTGATGAAGTCCGGCCGCATGGTGCGGCTGGGGCGGTTCGCCGAGTTCTTTCAGGGGGAGGTGAACGAGACCAACGAGAAGAAGAACGGCACGCTCACCAAACCGGACCAGGGGAAGTTGGTGATCCGCGGGGCGGGCGTCTGCCTGTACACCACCCGGCCCGCATCCCAGGGAACCGAAATGTACCTCGACGTGCCAAAGTTCACCGCGGAGAAGGGGCCGGACACGAAGGCGTTCCACCACCGCTACCCGCGGGTAGGCTGGCAGGAGAGTTGCCCGCAGAACAACTTCCGCCGCATCGTGGCGGCGCTCATCCCGACCGGCGAGTTCTGCAACCACACCGTCAACTACCTCCCCGAACACTGTTTAAAGCTGCCCCTGCCGTTCGTGGTGGGGCTGTTGAACAGCCTGTTCGCGGACTGGTACTTCCGGCTCGGCAGTACTAATGCCCACGTCAGCCACTACCAGATTCAGAACCTCCCGTGCCCGGAATTCGGGGCGGCACCGACGTCGGCGGAGAAGGTGCTGGGGGCGCAGGTGTCAGTGCAACTCGCGGCCGGTGCGCCGACGCAAGCGTTGCAACTGCTCGCCCCGTTGCTCGCAGCTGACCCGCCGTTCAGCCCAGTGGTGCGAGACGCCATCGTTGCCGCCGTCGAACGCATCACGGCCATCGAAGCCGGCCGCGAAGACATGACCCGTGCCGACCGCTCGGCCCTCGACCCGGCGGCGCAACCGTTCCAAGACTTCATCGACGCGGTGTTCTTCCGGCTGGCCGGGGTGACGGACGCCGAAGCCGCCGAGTTGAGGCACCGCTACGAGACGGTGCTGAAGAAGCTGAAGTGACCTGTGCCGGCGGACGCTGTTCACCCACCGACCGGGCAGCATAGGACGGTGGCGGACCCGGACAAACAACCGGCTGGGGCTGGGTGTTCGCGGGTGGCGCATGTCGGCCCGCTCGTGGAATTGCGAGCGGTCAGCCACACCGACCAGTGGCAAGCCCTCTGGACCGCTGCCTGATCACCGCCGAAATCCACAGGGACACCCGCATCGACACCGTTGGGCTTGAGCCGTTTGAGCATGAGGTGGGTCATGGCCCACTTGATGAACGCCCCCGACGACCGGACGCTCTTCCCCCGAGCCTTGGTCAGCCGCCGGCACCGACCCAGCCACGCGAACGTCCGCTCCACCGTCCACCGGAGGGGCAGTTTCACCCACCCCTTCGACCCGTCCGGGCGACGGACGATGACCAGGTCCTACCGGGCGTGGTCCCCCACCCACTCGTACAGGGCGTAGTTGTGGTACTCGCCGTCGGCGAACACCCACACCACCTTCCCCACCGGCTGCCCCTCCTACCGGGGAACAAGTGCGGTGCGGCCTTGGCGTCATCCACGCTCGCGGCGGTCACCAGCACGGCCAGCCGCAAACCCAGGGAATCCACCACGATGTGCCGCTTGCGGCCATCCACATTCGTGGCGTCGTCCCGCCCACGCGCGTCGCCCCCGGAGGTCGTGTCCACCGACTGGCTGTCCACGCGGGCGGTGGTGCGGGGCGAGTACGGCCTCTCCTGGGTGCGGACTTTCCAGCGGATTTGATCTTGGATGGTGTCGAGGGTGCCGTTGTGTCGCCACTCGTCGAAGTACCGCCAGACGGTGGACTTGGGCGGGAAGTCTTTGGGCAGGTACCGCCGCTGGTACCCCGTCCGCAGGACGGAGAAGACGGCATCGACGACCTCCCGCAGGTCAGTCGTGCGGGGCCGCCCGCCGGGGTCGACCGGGATGTGTGGCGCGATCAACACCCACTGCTCGTCGGTCACGTCACTCGGGTCGGATTGGCTTCTCATGCGTCATTTTACCCCCCCGACCACCCCTTCTGGGACGGTCACGAAGTCCATAACAGGCTCTCTGGAAAAAGTGGCAATACCCCAGCGGCCCGAGCGAACAGTATTCTGTACCTCCGCACCACAGCGAACCAACCCAGAGCACCCCATGTCCGCGCCGACCCCGCTGTTCAAGATGAGTCTCGGGTTGTCCGCCGCCCTCGTCGCGCTGATCCTCGGCTGCGGCGGGGGCGTTGTCCCGGTGGCGAACACGACTGAGAGCAAGATGGTCGGGTGGTGGGAGGCCGACCCGGCACCGCCGACGGGTCAGGTGGATAAGGCACTGGTGAAGCACATTTCACGCTCCCTCAACGTGACCTACGCGAAGAAGTTCGGCGACGCCGACTCGCCGCCGGCCTTATCCGGTGAGTTGGTGGAGAAACTGGTCCTGCACACCGCCGCGGGCGTGGCGGTGGCTGTGGGGGAGACTTTGGTCGAAGGCCTCGACGTGAACGACACCACCACTCACCGCATCCCGCGACTGGCGGTGAACGGGCTGGCGGCGTCCGCCAGCCCCGGCCAGTGGAACTTTGACGGGAACGAGGGGACGGGTGACGGCTCGATATGGATCCTGCGTCTGGACGCCAACGATCCTGGCGTACTCGACCTCTCGTGGGAGGCGAAGGGGGGTGTCAAGCTGCTGAGCGAGGTGAAGTTCCGCCGGAAGAAATAAGCCGGCCGAGCACGTCTACCCGACCGCTCCCCACACCCCGCCAATGGCGGGGTGTGCCGTTTCCCCGCTCTCATTCATTCGTCGGGGACTCCCGCCGTGGACCACCTGTTCAAACCGCAGATCGTGAGATGGGTGGGGCCGGACGGCAAGTGGTGCAAGAAGACCGCCCCGGGTACCCGCAAGGTGGTGGAGGAATCGGCCAAGTGGTACTCCAAGGGTTCGCCCCTGCCGGCCGGGAAGAAGGTGCCGCTGGCCACCCACCGCCGCGTGGCCGAGAAGATGCTCGCCGACCTGATCGAGCGGCGGGAACGTGGCATCGCGGACATGCCCGACCCGGACGCCGGCCGGCGAACGCTCGCCCCCTGGTGGCCGAGTTCGAGAAAGCCCTCGGCCGGAAGGCGGGCGACAAGCACACCCGCAACGTGGCGCTCATCATCCGCCGGGTACTCGACGGGTGCGGGCTGGTGGCCGTCGGGGACTTGCTCACAGCGGGTGTCGCGCCGAAGGTGGAGGCGTTCGTACACGACTTGATCGACGGCGACGAGACGGGCGGCATGTCGGCGGTGAACGCGGCCGTGGTCGGCAAGCACGCACGCCAGTTCACCCGCTGGCTGTGGCGGAAGCGGAAGGCCCTCGACAACGACCCGCTCGCCGGGGTGGACCTTCCGAGCCAAGTGACGGTCGGCGGGCGGAGGGTACAGTCCCCGCTCACCCGCGACGGGCAAAAGTACCTGAAGCCGGCGAAGAAGTGGTACGGGAGGTCAGTTCACGGTTTGCGGAGGTCCGAACGGCGACATGCGTGTTTTCCAGGGGTTTCCGACACCATCACAAGCAGGAGCCGGAGGAATTTTCGAGACTTCTCGCTGGACGCGACAGCTTCAGGTGATCTGATTGCCGGGTAATGTGGTTGGCTCACGATCTCGGCCTTCGTCGCCCTGTTCCTCGGCGAGCCGACGGTGGTGCCAGCGTTGCACGGCCAGGATGACGAACCGCACGATCGTCCGCCGTCGTCGCCACTTGTATCGCACCTTCTCGAAGTGCCGCAGGCGGCGGTTGGTCCGCTCCACGTGGTTGTTCGTCCGCACCCGCTCGGCCACCGGACGACGCAGGTACGCCGCCATCTTGGCGAACTTGTCGGCCGTCAGCATCGCCAGCGCCTTGGCCAGGTCCGGATCGGCCTGGTCGCCCGCATCCCGCATCCCGCACCAACGCCGCTCGCCGGCACGCCGCCTGATGCGGACTCTGCTCCGGGTCGAACAGGCGGTACACCTGGAGGACGAAGTCCCGCAACCCGCGAAGAGCCGGCAGGGACTCGAACATCCGACTCATCCGCCGCCGCTGCCGGCCGTCCAGGTTCTCGGGGCGGGTCGCCATTCGGTGCCAGTTCTTCCACACGTAATGCGCCTGCTCCTTCCGGTTCGGCCCGCGGCGGGTGCGGTTCTTGCGGGGTCGGCCGCGGCGGCGCTTGCGTCGGCCGCTGGCGGCATGGCGGCGGCGGAGGCGTCGCAGGGCGTCGAACACGTGGGCGTTGATGTCCTTGAGGACGTGGAACACGCACAGTTGGTGGCGGGCGTCGGGCCACACGTCGGCCAACACCGCGGGGTCCAGATTCGAGCCGTCGGTGACGACCACCCGCGGCGAGAAGCCGTGGCTCTTGAGGTTGTTCAGGACGCGTCGCATGTGGTCCCGGTCGTTGGCCGAGACGAGGGCGAAGGCGACGGGGAAGTCGCTGATCGGGTCGGTGGCCAAGAGCAGGGTGCGGTGGCCCAGGTGCAGTTCATCGACGCACAGGGTGCCGGAGAAGTTCGCCAGGGTCCACTGGCGGTCGGCGGGCAGGTCGGTCTGGCGGACCTTCCAGTCGAGACAGTCGGACAGGAACCCGGCGGACAGGTCGAGGAGGAAGTCCCGCTTCAGGGCCTGCTGGAGGCGGTTCACACTCATGCCGTCTTCGAGCAGGCGGGCGATGACGGCCTCGCGGACGCGGTTGGTGTACTCGGCGCGAGGGTCGATGCCGTCGATGCGCGAGCGGAACGTCGTACAACAGTCGCAGGCGGCGCGGTACTCTCCGACCGTCAGTTCGACGAGGGCGACTGGGCGAACGCGAGGTCACGAACGAATCGCGTGTGGGTGCCCTTGCGATGACCGAGCGTACCGCAGTGAGGGCAGGGGAAGGACTTCGGCGCACAACTCTGCCGGCGAACGTGAACACGGGTGGCGTCCATGCCTGTGTCCTTCGAGGGTCGGTGTGGTAACCCCCAAGAAGGACACAGGCTGGCTTGTTCGGGAAGGGCAACCGGGGACGCGGCTTACGGCCTGTCGCGTCCAGCGTGAAGTCTCGAATTTTCCCTCACGAGTAGTGGAGTTGACCCAGTCAGGGTGAACGTATCGTGAACAAACACAACGAGTTGCGATCGGCGCTACTCGACCGTCCTCAACCGCCGCGCAAACCGTGAACTGACCTCCGCCAAGGCGGCAACTAGTTGCGATCTGTACGTTCGCTCGCCGAGGCTGTACCAACAAGGCGAGTTGGTCCTCTCGACCGACGAGAAGACCGGGATGCCGATCCTCGAACGCAAGTCCCCGACCCGACCGGCCCGGCCCGGACACCCGAGAAGCGGGAGCACGAGGACATCCGGCACGGCACCCGGGCGCGGATCGCCTCGTTCGTCGTCCCGACCGGGGAGGTGGTGTGGAACCTGGGGCCGACCCGCACGTCGGTCGACTTCGCCAACCACCTCCGGAACGTCGCCCACCGGTTCCGGGACTGGTCGCGGATCACCTGGGTGGTGGACAACCTGAACACCCACTGGAGCCTGGAGGCGTGCCAGGTGTTGGCCCGGCTCAACGGGGTGGCGTTCCAACGGCGGCGGTTGCGGACCGGACCCGAGCGGAAGGCGTTCCTGACCGAACCGGACCACCGGTATCGGTTCGTGTTCACGCCGAAACACGGTTCCTGGCTGAACCAGGTGGAACTGTGGTTCAGCGTCCTGTCGCGGCGGTTCCTCAAACGCGGCGACTTCGCCTCGGCGGCCGACTTCGAGCGGCGGTTGACGGCGTCCCTGGAGGCGTACAACGCCCGCGAGAAGCACCCG
>JANNQE010000818.1:0-5369 GCA_031441625.1 Planctomycetia bacterium | reverse complement strand
GGCGGGTGGTTGCACATCTCCGGAAGCCATCGGACGGTCTACCTCCTGCGTGAAGATCGCCGTTGCGACCCCTCCGCCCGTTGCGGTACGATTCACTCGCGATCCTCCCCGCGAGCGACCCATGCCGACCGCGTTGCGTTTCCTGCCGTTCGTGTTCTTCGCCGTTGCCTCTCCGCTGTTCGCCCAGGCGCCGACCAGCTGTGCCGCGGCCGTGGACAACTTCTTCGTCGATGAAGTCTGGGCGAAGGTGGGCAGTCAGAAGTGCCTGACGTGCCACAAGAAGGGCGGCGACGGGGCCGACAGCAAGTTCGTGCTCATCGACCCGAAGAAGGTGGACGGTGCCGCCCGTGACGCGGCCATGCGACAGAACGCGGCGGCGTTCGCGGCGATGGCGGCGGCGAAGGAGAAGGACAAACCCCGCATCCTGCAAAAGGTGGTCGGCGACCTCGACCACGGCGGGAAGGACGTGCTGAAGGCCGATTCGACCGAGTACCGCGTGTTGGCCGACCTGGTGCGTCGGGTAGAAGGCAACAGCGGGAAGGTGACGCTGCCGACCGCCGACCCGAACGCCCCGCCGTTCTTCCAGGGCGTGACCATGCTCGACGACCGGCGGTTGCTCCGTCGGGCCACGCTGTCGCTCGCCGGGCGGTTGCCGACCGACGCGGAACTGGCGGCGGTGGCGAAGGACGGGCGGAAGGCGATGCCCGCGATTCTCGACGCGGTGATGAAGGAAGAGGCCTTCTACACCCGCCTGCGGGAAGGCTTCAACGACGTCTTCCTGACCCTCGGCCTCGACGGGGCGAGCGAAGCCACAGTGCTGAGCTACGACCACTTCAACAACACGCGGCTCTGGTACCAGAAGCACGACCTGAGCCACATCAAGGACGAGAAGGCTCGTCAGCAGGCCGGCTACAAGCTGGCCAACGACTACCGCAAGGCGCTGCTCGGCGAGCCGATGAAGCTGGTCGAGCACATCGTCCGCAACGACAAGCCGTTCACCGAGATCGTGACCGCCGACTACATCATGATGACGCCGTACACGGCCCGCGGGTACGGGGTGTTCGACGACATCAAGGACAAGTTCAAGAACCCAGACGACCTGTTCGAGTACGTGCCGGTGAAGTTGAAGGCGCTCGTCAGCCGCGACAAGAACAGCAAGGAATCGAACATGGACTCGGCGACGGGCTTCTACCCGCACGCCGGGCTGCTGAGCGCGTTCCAGTACCTCACCCGCTACCCGACCACCGAGACGAACCGCAACCGCCTGCGCGCCCGCATGTACTACCAGCACTTCCTCGGCGTGGACGTGTTGGAACTGGCCGCGCGTGTGAGCGACGCCGCGGCCACCAGCGCCAAGCACAAGATCCCCACCATGCAGGCGGCCGAGTGCGTGGTGTGTCACAAGACGCTCGATCCCGTGGCCGGTCTGTTCCAGGACTACTGGCGGTTCGCGGACCTCGGCGTGTACGGCAAGCGGAAGGGCGGGTGGTTCACCGACATGTTCGGGGCCGGTTTCGAGGGCGAAGACCTGCCGAAAGACGACCGCTGGCGGGCGTTGCAGTGGCTCGGCGAACGCACCGCCAAAGACCCGCGGTTCGCAACCACGATGACCGAACACGTCTACTACATCCTCACCGGAAGAAAGGTGCTGCTCCCGCCGAAGGGACTCGACGACCCGCTGTACGCGGCGCGCATGAAGGCGTACACGGAGCAGCGGAAGCAGACCGAGGCCATCGCCGCGAAGATGGTGAAGGGCGGGTTCAACCTGAAGATCGCGTTCACGGAGTGGGCGCTGAGCGACTTCTACCGCGCCGACGGTCCGACAACGGCGGTGAAGGAGGCGTGCCGGAAGGCCGAACTCGACGACATCGGGCTGGTGCGGATGCTCTCGCCGGAGCAGTTGGAACGGAAGGTGGAGGCGGTGTTCGGCGAGAAGTGGGGCAAGCTGAACGGCGACCTCGCGATGCTGTACGGCGGGATCGACTCGAAGGAAGTGACGGAGCGGGCCGCCGACCCGAGCGGGGCGATGGGGGCGATCCAGCGGCTCATGTCGAACGACGTGGCGTGCAAAGAAGTGGCGAAGGACTTCCGCCGCCCGGCCGCCGAGCGGAAGCTGTTCCCCGGCATCGAACCGACCGTGGTGCCGGGCACCGTCGACAACGACAAGAAGCTGCGGGAGGCGATGGCCCACCTGCACGCCAAGATTCTGGGCCGAGCCGACGACGCCAACTCCGACGAGGTGAAGCGCACCTTCAAGCTGTTCGCCGCGGTGGTGAAGGACGCGGCCGACGCGAAGGCGAGCAAGGAAGACACGTACTTCTGCCGACCGGGCAACAAGGACGCCCCCGGCGCGAAGGTGGACGACCCGACGTACACCATCCGCGCCTGGCGTGCCGTGGTGACGTACCTGCTCCGCCGGAACGAGTTCCTCTACGAGTGAGCCGGGCGGTAGAATCAAGAGTAGCTGGAACATCCTCCGCGTTGGCCGACCCATGATCGAGCGCCTCTACGTCCACAACTACCGCTGCTTCGAGAACTTCACCCTGGATTTGAAGGGGAAATCGTCGGCACTGGTGATCGGCCGCAACGGAGCCGGCAAATCGACTCTCGGCAACGTGTTGGGTATCTTTCAGAACGTGATCCGAGGCACGAAGCGAGTGAAGGAGTATTTGGATCTTGGGGATTTCTCCCACGGCAGGAGAGAAGTCCCGATCCGCATTGAGATCGACGTAATGCTAGGTGAGCGGCGGTTTGAGTACAAACTGTCGTTTGAAGCCTCTGAGAAATACGGCGATGTGAGAGTGTCTGAAGAATGGCTCGCGATCCAGAACACAGTCGTCTTTACTCGTGTTGGGGCTTCGACGACGTTAGGTGCCGGAGGGACTTTCGGAATCGATATCCCAGGCGCAATACTCACAGTCGCCCGGTTTCCTCAGGACGCCGAGGTGCGACAGTTCAAGGCGTTCATTTCCTCCCTCCTCCTTCTGTCCCCGATCCCAGCCACGATGATGAGTTATGCCGAAGAGGAGACCTTCGAACTGCTCCCTGATGCCAGTAACTTCGTCGCGTGGCTGGGTGCGAATCTGACTCGCAGTCCGTCGCGGTATGCCGCCTTTGAGAAGTATCTTTTGGGTGTGATGCCGGACTACGAGTCATTCGTTCGGTCCCCAGTTGGCGAAAAGGGGACAAAACTACTCGTCCATTTTCAGCACGTGACGACAGGGGATCGCCCGAGAGAACCGTTAGATTTCCGCAAGTTTTCAGATGGCGAGAAGTGTTTCTTCCTCTGTGCTGCGGTCGTAGCGTTCAACCGACCGGAGAACCCGCTGTTCTGCTTCTGGGACGAACCCGATAACCACCTGTCATTGCCCGAGGTCGGGCAGTTCGTCACCGAACTGCGGAAGAGCACCAGCCGGCACGGGCAGTTCATCGCCACCTCCCACCACCCGGAGACCATTCGCCGCTTCTCCGATGAGAACACATTCGTGTTCACCCGTAACTCGCACCTGGAACCCACAGTAGTTCGCCCGCTCACCGAATTGCCGTATGGGACAGACCTTGTTCGGGCTCTGGTGCGAGGGGAGGTGATCTGATGGGTCAACAGGATGCGACCGCATATCGTGGTCATCCCCGAGGACGAAGCGAACCTGCAACTGGTGAACGGGTTCATCAGCTATTTCGCGGTCAACTCTCGACAACTCGGTTTGGAAAGCCCGGCCGGAGGATGGCAACCTGCGCTGACGCTGTTCGAAAGCAGTTACGTCCAATACCTCCGGAACTACCCGAAGGGGAACGTGTTGTTGCTCATCGACTTCGACAGTCAGGGTGATGCCCGACGAACGACGTGTGAGGGGAAGATACCCGACGATCTGAAGGGGCGGGTGTTCGTGCTGGGCACGCGGGACGAACCAGAGTCTCTACGGCGAGAGATCAAGCTGAGCCTTGAATCGATCGGGGAGAGTGCTGCCCGCGATTGTGCGCAGAATCAGACGCAGTTTTGGGGTCATGAGCACCTCATTCACAACCTGACCGAATTGGCTCGGTTGCTCCCCATCGCTCACCCCATCCTGTTCCCCGGTGCCTGACATGCGACGCGACTTCCTGAAGCTGTGCGGGCTGGCCGGGCTGGGGCTGGCGCTGCCGCTGCGGCACCCCGAATCGCGGGCCGCCGACAAGAAGGACGAACCGTACCCCGGCCCGTACTACGTCGTGTTCAACGCCTCCGGCGGGTGGGACACCACCTACCTGATGGACCCCAAAGGGGTGAACGAGATCAACCGCCTTTACAAGGCCGGCGACATCCTCACCGAGGGCGAACACAAGTACGCGCCGAACAAGAAGAACGCCGTCGGCGGGGTGTGCAATGAAGACTTCTACAAGGAGTTCGGCGGCGAACTGCTCGCGTTCAACGGCCTCGACTACTCGGTGAACAACCACTCGCCGGGTCAGCGGTACATGGCCACCGGCAAGCTCGACAGCCTGAGTTACCCCACGTTCGCCGCACTGGTCGCCGCGTGTCGCGGGCAGGAATGCCCGCTCGCGTACATGACGTTCGGCAACTATTCGGCCACCGGCGGGGTGGTGGCGATGAGCCGTGTGCCGTACATCCAGTCGCTGCGGAAGATCGCGCTGGCCGACAACGTGGAGGGGAACGCCAAGGCCGCCTACCACGACAAGTTCGCCCTGGATCGTATTGAAGAGGCGCTCCGCGAGGAGCACCAGGCGGTGAGCGCAAAGCCGCAACTGCCGCGGGCCGAACGCGGCGAGAACATGCTGTACGCGGCCCAATCGAACTCGAAGGCACTGCAACGGGTCGTGCCACACATCCCCGACAAGCTGCCGAAGGAGCGGTTGGCGCAGCAGGCGGAAATCGCGCTGGCGTCGTTCAAGGCTGGGGTGTGCGTGTCGGCCAACCTGGACATCGGCCAGTTCGACAGCCACGCCAACAACGACACCGACCAGATGAAGCTGATCCCGGAGTTCCTGGCAGGGATTACCCACCTGCTGCGGCGGGCGGGGGAGTTGAAAATCCGCGAGCAGATGGTGGTGGTCGTGCAATCCGAGATGGGCCGCACGCCGACCTACAACGCGGGCAACGGCAAGGACCACTGGTCGATCGGCTCGGCGCTGTTCCTGGGCAAAGGGATCAAGGGCAACCGCGTGCTCGGGGCGACGGACGAGAAGCAGTTCGCCGTGCCGTTCGACCCGGCGGCGTTGAAGACCGACAAGGACAAGGGCACCCGCATTCGCCCGGAACACGTCCACGAGGCGTTGCGGGAACTGGCCGGCATCGCCGACCACGCGCTCGCCAAGAAGTTCCCGCTCGGCGTGGCGGAGAAGGAGAAGCTGGTGAAGTTCTGGGGTTAAAG
>JANNQE010000817.1:0-6201 GCA_031441625.1 Planctomycetia bacterium | reverse complement strand
TTGCGTTCAGCTGCAATATTCGTCATTGCCTCCCAGTCCAGCCATAACTCGTGTCCCTGTTGCGCGCTGAATTGTTTTACCTGTAAGCCCTGTTCGCGTCCTCGATAACGGCGGGCAGGTGACGGCGACCGGGGCGGGGGCGGTGAGCGTCACCGGACAGGGTAACGTCTCCTATGGCGTCTTCGTTCAGAGCAACGGGTCCGTCATCGGCACGGACGGGGGGAACGTGACCGTCAACGGCACCGGGAATGGCGCCGGGGTGACCAGCCAGTTCGGCGGTCAAATCGCGGCGGGCGGGATGGGCAGCGTGAGCGTCACCGGGGCCAGCTCCGGGCCCGGCATGGGCGTGTTTGTCAGCAACTCCGAGGGCATCACCTCGGCCGGGGGGAACGTGACAATCCAGGGCACCACCGTCGGCACGTCCGCGTACGAGTCCGGGGTGTACGTCACCTCGGCACAGATCTCGGCCGGCGGGACGGGCAGTGTGAGCGTCACCGGCGCCAGCTCCGGGACCGGCACCGGCGTACAACTCACGGGCTTCAATTCGAGCACCGGGACCATTTCTGCCGGGGGGGCCGTGATCGTCCAGGGCACCTCGGACACCGGCTCTGGCGTGAACGTCGGAATCCTCGGCATCATCGCGGGCGGTACGAACGCCCCCGTCACCGTCTCGGCCGACAGCCTGAACGTGGCGAGCACGGGCAGCATCTCGGCCGGCACCGGCACCGTCACCCTCCGGCCCGCGTCCGCCGACACCGTCATCACCCTGGGCGGGGTGGACTTGCCGGCCCAGTTCCCCATCACACTCGGCCTGACCGACGTCGAACTCGACCGCTTCACCGCCGGCACGCTCGTCATCGGCCGCGCCACCGCCGGCAACATCAACCTGATCGCCCCCATCACCCGCTCCGCCGGCACCGCCGTCCAACTCGTCACCGGGGGCAACGTCATCTCGGTGGGGAACGGCAGCCTGAACACCGGCGGCGGGTCGCTCGCCCTGACGGTCGGCGGGAACGTCAGCCCCGGCCGGACCGGCGCCGACTTCACCGCCAGCGGGGTCACGTTCTCCGCCGGCACCGACCTGGCCCTGAGCATCAACGGCACCACGGTGGACACCGGGTACAGGCAGCTGAACGTGGCCGGGGCGGTCACCCTGACCGGCCTCGACCTGGCGCTAAGCGGGTCGTACGTGCCGGTGCCCGGCGACGTGTTCACCCTCGTGTCTGGCACCAGCGTGAGCGGCACCTTCACCGGCCTGGCGAACGGCTCGACCGTCACCTTGAACGGGGTGCCCCTGTTGCTCACCTACACAGCCACCACCGTCACCCTGAGCGCCTTCGTCGTGTGAGCCGGGCCACACCACCGCGAGCGGGGCGGCGGGCCGGAGCGGTCTCACCCGCCGCCCCGCTCGCGGTGTCTCGCGGGTATTATCACCTCACGAACCCACACCAGGACCGTCCGCCATGACCCTCTCCCGCACCCGCCTGTCGCACGCCGCCGCCCGTGCCCGGTGGCGTCCGCACCTCACGCAGCTCGAAGACCGCACCACACCCTTCACCGTCTCCGGCAACACCGTCACCCTCGACGTACCGAACGAAATTCTCACCATCACCACCGCCACCGCCGGCACGTACAGTCTGCGTAGTTTCATCAACCTGGTCGGTATCCCCATACAGTTTGCCACCTTCACCCCCGCCGCCGGGTTGGTGACGATCGCGGACGCGGCCGCCGGCACGGGGGTGACGTTCGCCGACAGTACGGCGGAATACGCCCACCCGTTCGCCGTGACGCTGGATAACAGGCCGTTCTTGGTGTGGTTCAGCGGCGCGACGGCGTTCGGGGCGAACGACCTGACCGTCACCACCGCTCGAAACATCGTGGTGGGGTCGCCAATCTTCAACGTCCCGTCCGTCTCCTCCACGAGCGGGAACATCACCTTCTCGGCCAATCAGCAGGCGACGCCGACGAACGGCAATTTCGTGGGGGTAAACGTGGCAGGTAGCCCCGTCACCAGCGTGAGCGGGACGGTGACCGTGAGCGGGCGGGGGGGAACCGACCCCGGCGGGTCAAACAACGCGCAGCAAGGCGGGCAAATCGGCGTGCTAGTGTTGACCGGGGGGATACTCGGCACGACCGGTAGCGGGAACGTGATCGTGACCGGCATCGGCGGGGCGAGCACGGGCAACAACAACTACGGCGTGCAGGTGGTGGGCGGTCTTGCGCCTGCGTCGATCACGTCGGGCGGCGGTAACGTGACGGTGACGGGCTTCGGCGGGGGGGACAACGGGGGCAGCAGTGCCGTCGAGAGCAACACCAACCGCGGGGTGTTCGTGAACCTCGGCGGGCGGATCGCGGCCGGCGGCACGGGGGCGGTGAGCGTGACCGGCAAGGGCGGGACGAGCGGGTCGAGCGGCAACTCGGGCGTTCACGTGACGGACAACGGGTCGGCGATCACGTCGGGCGGCGGGGGCGTGAGCGTGACCGGCACCGCCGGTGGCACCGGGCTGAACGGCGCGAACAACAACCACGGGGTGATCGTCGCGGCCGGCGGGTTGGTCACGGCCGGCGGCGGCGGCGGGGTGAGCGTCACCGGCCGCGGCAACACCGGCGGCATCTTCTCCGGCCCGCTCGGCAACGTCGGCGTGTTCGTGACCGGTACCGGGTCGGCCGTCCGTTCGGGCGGCGGGCCGCTGGCCATCCAGGGGACCGACGGCACCTACCTGGCCGTGGCCGTTCAAGACGGCGGCACCATCGCGAGCGCGGTGAACGCCCCCGTCACCATCACCACCGACACCCTGGGGGTGATCGGCACCGGCAGCATCTCGGCCGGCACCGGCACCGTCACCATCCAGACCCTGACCCCCACGGCCGTCATCGCCCTGGGCGGGGGAGACGACGCCCGCCATTACCCGACGTCGATCATCAGTCCCATTACCCTCGGCCTGACCGACGGCGAACTGGACCTGGTGACCGCCGGCACGCTCGTCATCGGCCGGAGTGCGACGGCCAACATCCGCCTTCTCGACAACATCACCCGCCCGAGCAGCACCGTCGTCCAGCTCATCACCGCCGGCGACCTCACGTCAGAGTCTCTGGGCCGCTTCGACACCGGCGGCGGCCCGCTCACCCTGTCCGTGGGCGGCACCGTCACACCCGCCGTCGCCGGCACCGACTTCGCCGCCGGCACGGTGACGGTCTCCCCCGGCGCACGCCTGGGCCTGACCGCCAACAGCGCGACAGCGAACACCCGCCTGGACGTGGCCGGCACGCTGAACCTGACCGGCCTGAGTCTGGTGTTGAGCGGGTCGTACACGCCGGCGGTCGGCGACGTGTTCACCCTCGCCACGGCCGCCACCATCACCGGCACGTTCACCGGCCTGCCGGACGGCGCGACCGTCGCCCTGAACGGGGTGACGCTGCGGCTGAACTACACCGCCACCGTCGTCACCGCGACGGCCGTATCCGCCCCCACCCCTGTGCGAGTGGTCACGGCCGTGGGCGACGTGGTGCGGGTGCTCAACCCGGCCGACGGCAGCACGCGGACGTTCGTGCCGTTCCCCGGTTTCAGTGTGAGCGTGGCCTCGGCCGACCTGAACGGCGACGGCGTGCCGGACGTGGTGGTCGGGGCGGGGCCGGGCGGCGGCCCGCACGTGCGGGCGTTCGACGGCGCGACCGGCGCGGAGTTGGCCAGCTTCTTCGCCTTCCCGGTCGCATTCCGCGGCGGGGTGACCCTGGCGGCGGCCGGCGGGCGGGTGGTGGTCGGGGCCGGGGCGGGCGGTGGGCCGCACGTGAAGGTGATCGACGCGACCAAACTCACACAGACGCAGGCGAACGGCGAGATCGCCAACTCGGCCCTGCTGGGCAGCTTCTTCGCGTTCGACGTGACGTTCACCGGCGGGGTGAGCGTGGCCATCGGCGAACTGTCGTTCGGCGGCCTGCCCGAGGTGATCGTCGGGGCGGGGGCCGGCGGCGGCCCGCACGTGAAGGTGATCGACGGCAATCGATTGAACATGGTGCAGCCGAGCGGGGTGATCTCCAACGACGCCCTGCGGGCCAACTTCTTCGCCTTCGCCCCGACGTTCAGCGGCGGGGTGAACGTGGCCGCGACCACCGACCTGTTCGCCGTCGGGACCGGGGCCGGGGGCGAACCGCAAGTGAAGCTGTACCAGATTCGCGGCGGCAACATCCTGACCGACGTGCGGAGCGTCACGCCGTTCGACGCCGCCTTCCGCGGCGGGGTGCGGGTGGGATTCGCCAACGCCGACGCGGACACCGACATCGACCTGCTGACGGCCGCCGGGCCGGGCGGCGGGCCGCACCTGAAGGCGTACAACCTGGACCCGTTCGAGCTGGTCCAGTCGGTGTTCGTCGCCGACGCGACCGACGCCCGCGGCGTGGTGGTGTGACCCGTCCGGACTCTGGAAACGCACACGACCCGCCGGGGTGCCGGCGGGTCGTGGTGTTGACGGGGTCGCTCAGTACCGCTTGATGGTCTGCGTCACGTTCGGCGGGTCGAAGCCGCCCGACACCGGCGGCACGACCGTCGGGTAGCCCGGCACGCTGCCCGGCGGGGGTGGCGGCTGGACCGCCCACCCGCCGACCGGCGAGGTCGGGTCGAAGTTCGGCGGCGCGACCGCGGCACCCGGCGGCGGCAGGTTCACCGGCACTGCCGGGCCGCTCACCCCGCTCGGCGTGGTCGGCAGCACCGGCACGCCACCCGGCACGAAGCCGACCGGCGGCAAGGCGGTGCGGGCGGGCGGCTGGGCGGTGACCGGCAGCGGCGGGAGCGAGGCGGGCGGCGGCTGTTGAATCGTCGGCTGCTGTTGAGGCTGGTTAAACGCACCGTGCTGAATCCGCGACTGCTGCCGCTGCGACGCCGGCACGTAGTTCGCCGATGCCGGCTGGTACGTCGCCGGGGCGGTCGCCGTGGACCCCGCCTGCGCCGGCCACGTCTGCTGAAGCTGCGGCTGTTGCGGCTGGCCGCTGGCGGCGGCGACGGGCGGCGGCTGGATCGACCCGTCCGGCTGCTTCACCCACCCGCTCGGCACCGACTGGCCCGGCGGCAGGGCGACGGCCGTCACGTTCAGCGTCTCGCCCTTCGGCCCGCGGACGGTCGTTTGCGGGCGGTCCGGGGTGAACGTCATCGGCGGGGGCAACTGCGGGGTGGTCTGCGCCTGCGGGGCCGGGCCGGTCGGCGGGGCGGCGAACGGGTTCACGCCGGCCGGCGGCTGTGGCCCCGGCACCAGGCCGCCCGTCTGCACCACGGGGTTGGTCGGCGGGGTGCCGCCGGCGTTGACGGTGCCGTTCGGTTGCGGGCCGGTGAGCGGCGCGCCGAACCCGCCGCGGGCGAGGTCGCGGGACACGTTCGGGATGCCCTTCATGTCCGCCGGGGCGGTCGGCTTCGGCCCGCTCTTGTCCAGCCACACGCCCTGCTGCTGGCCGGGCGGGGTGTAGTCGAGGAGGACCGTCTGCGGCGGGCCGCTCAGCGTCGGCTCCTTGTTCGGGTCGCCCTTCGGCTTGTACTGCGTACTCAGCCGCACCTGGGTCACGTCCTTCCACGTGGACGGGTACGGCAGGAACAGCGCGTAGCACTCGCCGAACCGCTCGTCGGTCGTCCGCAGCTTCCGCAGGGTGGTCGGGTCGAAGTGCCAGATCTCGGTGACGGCCGGCATCTGACCGGGCGGTCGCAGGGAGATGTCGTCGGCCATCACGTACAGGTCGCCGGTGGCGTCGGTGTACGAGCCGTCGGCGGCCAGCATGAACATCTGCCCGGCCAGCCCCGGCCGCATCACCCCGTCTTGCGTCGGGTCGGGCAGGTACTGCACCTGCGGGTTGAACGCCGGGGTGATCTGCGTGGCCGGCTTGCTGGGCACCCACCCGGCCGGCAGCACGTCCTTCATGCGGAGTGCCCGCGGGCCGGTGCAGCCGACGCCGGCGAGCAGGCCGACGGCGGCGAGGGCGAACAGGCCGCCCCGCCGGACCCGCACCGCCCCCCCCAGGGCGTGTGCGACCCGCGACCGAATGCGTTCCATGGCGTGGCCCTCCTGGCCGCGTGTTGAATACGGGTGACGAGGCCCCCCGACCCCGACACCCGTTGTCATCGAGTTCTCTTCGCGGCGAGCGCCCGTGTGCCGGGCGGAACCCGGCTCACTGGCGCGCGCCGCGCAGGGCATCCGGGGACTTGTTGCACCCCGGCGGGTG
>JANNQE010000816.1:0-5876 GCA_031441625.1 Planctomycetia bacterium | reverse complement strand
CCTCTCCCCCGGGGGAGAGGGGGTAGGGGTGAGGGGGAAGAGTTGTTCACCTCACCGATCACTGTGGAAGTCGGCTGCGTTGGGAGTGAAGGGGTGGGGGTGACTGGCTTCTCCGTCCCCCTCACCCCCTCTCCCCCAGGGGCGAGGGGGGCAATCGATGGCAACTCCGCGTGCAATACCTCATCCGTCAGGCCGGGCACCTTCTGGAAGAACAGCGTGTTCCAGAACGACACGTCCTTCGCGATCACGGCCAGCGCGTCCAACTTCGCAATCGCGGTGTCGAGTGCCGTCACTTGCCGCCCCTGTTCGTCCGTCGCCGCTTGATCCAGGGCGGTCAGTTCCCCGACCCGACGGCGGAACTCGACCCCCTCCGGGCAGGCCCCGGTGTCGAACCGCGCCCGCGCGTCGGCCGTCACCTTTCGCACTGCGGTCCGTACGTCCATCGCCTTCGCCGACCCCAACCCCGGCAGTGCGTCGAGTTGGTTCAATCGCACGTCGGGGATGGTTCGCCAGCCGGCCGCTTGCAACTTGTCCACCGTCGCCGGGCCGATGCCGGATTGCGTCAGCAGTGCGGCCACGGGCACGGTGCGGAGGTGTCGGGCGAACAGTTCGTCGGCCAGTTCGGTGATGGGCGACGGGGCGGGCGAGGCCAGCAGAGCGTGCCGCCGCATGGTCAACTCGGACCGCCGGGCGGTCACGCGGGCGCGCCACAGCACCGCCGGCGAGTGGCGGTACCGCAGGTACATGAGCAGCAGAATCACCCCGCCGAGGAGCAGCAGGGCGAAGATCAGGAGGGCAGCATCCCGCATGGGGGGAAGTGTACGAACGCGGGCAGGGGCGAGAACGCGGCCGGTCCGCTTGTCAGCCCGCGGGGTGGGGCTATAGTGAGTGTTCTGTTTTCCCGGTCCCCGCCTTCGCACGGTCGGGGGAAGACCCCGTACCCGCTCAGGATTCCGTCCGATGGGCATGCACTGCACGGTTTGCCAGAAGATCCCGCAGCGGGGGAACCAGAAGACCTACCGCGGTAAGGCCAAGTACCTCGGCGGGGTGGGCAAGAAGATCACCGGCATCAGCAAGCGGGTGTACAAGCCGAACCTGCAACGCATCCGCATCGCCGGGCCGGAAGGGCAGACCCTCCGCCGCTGGGTGTGCGCGCAGTGCATCCGCTCGGGCAACATCACCAAGCCGGTCAAGCGGAAGCCGTTCAGCAGCGTCATGGCCTGACCGAAGGCGGTGTCTCTCGTTCCCAGGCCTCACGGCCTGGGCTGTGGGAACCGCCCCTTCGGGGCGGGTGCGGCCTGAAAGGCCGCTTCCCCCAGCCCAGGCCGTGAGGCCTGGGTTCCGTTCGTATCCTGATCTCGACGGACCATCGGAGGAGTTGCTCATGTCGCTGACCGTCGAGCAAGTGAAGAAGGTGGCCGCCCTCGCCCGGCTGGAGTTGTCCGACGCCGACCTGGCGAAAATGGCCGACCAACTGAACGCCATCCTCGGGTACGTCGATCAACTGGCCAGCGTGAACACCGACGGCGTCGAGCCGATGGCCCACCCGCTGCCCCTCCAGAACGTGTTCCGCGAGGACGTGCCGGTGCCGTCCCTTCCGGTCGATGCGGCGCTCCAGAACGCCCCCACCCGGCTGGCCGACTTCTTCGGCGTGCCGGCCGTGTTCGACACCGACGAACCCGTCTCCCATTAAGAAAGCAGATTTCACCGCCGAGGGCACAAGGGGGCACATGAGATAGAAGGCAGAGGGTGAAGCAGAACCTTCTTGCTTCCAACTCTCATCTGTGCTTCTCTCGTGCCCTCATGTGCCCTCGGCGGTGAACCCTCTTTTCCGGATTGTCACATGTCGCTCACTGAGAAGACCGCCACCGAGTTGCTCGCCCTGCAAGCGTCGGGGGGCATCACCGCCGCCCAGATCGCCGACGCCTTCCTCGCCAGCATCAAGCAGCGCGAGCCGAAGGTGAAGGCGTTCCTGCTGGTGAACGAGGCCGACGTGCGGAGACAGGCCGAGGTCATCGACGCGAAACGGAAGGGCGGGGCGAAACTCGGCAAGCTGGCCGGCGTGCCGGTGGCGGTGAAGGACGTGCTCTGCACCAACGGGATGCGCACCACGTGCGGCAGCAAGGTGCTCGAGAACTTCATCCCCCCCTACGACGCGCACGTGGTCGAGCGGCTGAAGGCCGAAGACGCCGTGATCCTCGGCAAGACGAACATGGACGAGTTCGCCATGGGGTCGTCCACCGAGAACAGCGCCTACCAGCAGACGACGAACCCGTGGGACACCACCCGCATTCCGGGCGGCAGTAGCGGGGGCAGTGCGGCGAGCGTGGCGGCGTGCGAGGCCCCCGTGTCGCTCGGCACCGACACCGGCGGCAGCATCCGCCAGCCGGCGGCGCTGTGCGGCATTGTGGGTGTGAAGCCGACCTACGGCCGCGTCAGCCGGTACGGGCTGATCGCGTTCGCGTCGTCACTCGATCAGGTCGGCCCGTTCGCCCACGACGTGACCGACGCCGCCCTGATGATGGAAGTGATCGCGGGGCACGACAAGCGGGACGCCACGTGCGTGGATGCCGCCGTGCCGGAGTACACGAAGAGCCTGAACACGCCGGTGAACGGCCTGCGGATCGGCATCCCGAAGGAGTTCTTCGACGACGGCCTCGACCCCGAGGTGGCCGCGCTCGTCGAAGCCAGCCTGAAGCAGTACGAGGCGCTCGGGGCGACGCGCGTCCCGATCAGTCTGCCAATCGGGTCGAAGTTCGCGGTGGCGGTGTACTACATCGTGGCGACGGCCGAGTGCAGCAGCAACCTGGCCCGGTTCGACGGCATGCACTACGGCCACCGCACGAAACAGAAGACCGACCTGATCGCCACGTACAGCAAGAGCCGCGGGGAGGCGTTCGGCAAAGAAGTGCAACGCCGCATCATGCTCGGCACCTACGCGCTCAGCAGCGGGTACGCGGACCAGTATTACCACAAGGCACTGAAGGTGCGGCGGCTCATCAAGAACGAGTTCGACGCGGCGTTCAGTCACTGCGACGTGATCCTCGGCCCGACCTCGCCGACGCCGGCCTTCAAGCTGGGCGAGAAAACGGACAACCCGCTGGCGATGTACCTGAGCGACATCTACACCATCTCGTGCAACCTGGTCGGCATCGCGGGCATGAGCATCCCGTGCGGGTTCACGACGGCGAACCTGCCGGTCGGGTTGCAGCTCCTGTCGCCCGCGTTCGACGAAGACCGCATGTTCCGCATCGCCCGCATGTACGAGGCCGCCACCGACTGGCACACCAAGCGGCCGGTGGTGTAGAATGACCAACGTGACTCCTCACGGGAGGGAACGAGATGACATCTCGCCCCGCATTCAACTTGTTTGAGCTGCCTCAGAGGGGCTGGCCTGCAAGCCCGTTCTTAACGGCGATGACGGAATACCTTGCGACCTTCTCTGGAACTGAATCTGATGGGGTGACTGGGAAAAGTTCTCAGCCCGCATCGACGTTGACTGCCGCGGAATTTGCGCTTGCCGCCGAGCGCCTCGCAGACGCCGCCGCGGACTTGCCGGAAGACCCGGCCGAGATCGCTCAGGACGAGTGGCACCTCGGTCGGCAGGTCATTATTTCACTCCTCCAGCAACATCTGCTGATGGATGGTCAACCGGGGTTTCGCACGGTTTTGTCGGCCGGGATGACGCAGAAGCAAGTGGCGGCTGTTGATCGAGTGCAGACCGAGTGTAGCCGGGTCTTGCGTCTGTGGCTTGTCTATCGCCCGGAATTGGTCGATGAAATCCCGTCCGAAGTGACTGAGTTCGTCCTAACCTTCCGCATCCCCTGGTGGGCCTACCTGCGGGCGATGTGGAACCTGCTCTGGTCGTGCGTCCGGCACCCGCTATCGGAAACGACCATCGATCTGAGTACCGGCCGCGTGCTGTATCACACCTGAACCGTTGGAGCATCGCCCGTGCCCGACGAAAAGCCTGACCCGCCCAAACGGCCGGAGAAGAAGCCGGCCGCGAAATCACGCGGTCGTGCCGCCCTACCGGTCGTCACCAAGAATCGGCTCTTCGTGTTCCTGATCTTGGTGGTGTGCTTCTTCCTCACAGGATCGATGCTCGGCTTGGGGCTGCTCGCCATTTTCGCCCACGAGCCGCCGACGGAGATGCAGAAGCGATTTGGTGAGGCGTGCTTACACATCGCGATGGTGACAATCGGGGCGCTGGTCGGTCTGCTCGGCGGTAAAGCAGCTTCGGCCGAGCGTGTCGAGATCGGGGACCGATGACGCACCCTCGACGATTGGCACACCAAGCGGCCGGTGGTGTAGACTACACGCATGAGCGCCACTCTCACGCCCCAGCGATTCGCCCCCACCCCGTCCCGCCGCCTGTTTACGGTGGCGGACCTGGCGGTGATGCCCACTTCATTACCGACGGGCGACGTGCGGTACGAACTCGACGACGGAGTCCTCGTCACCATGCCTCCACCCGGAGACATTCACGGCAAGCGTCAAGCGGCCGTCGTCCGCTACTTGTACGACGCGCAGGATCTCGGACTGGGTGAAGTCCGCGGGGAGATCGCCGTGGTCCTCCGTCGCAACCCGGATCGGGTGGTGGTCGCCGACGCGGGTGGTGCGCACGTGTGTGGCCAGCCTGGAGTCGAGCCGGCCGTTCGGCCGGTTGGTGGCGACCGAGGCGCACGAGCGGGGCTACTTCGGGGCCAAGCGACGGGGCGGCGTACAACTGGTCGATCCACGCCGGGTACTTCGCCGACTTCGAGCCGATCGTCGACCTGCTGCACGTGCTCTGCGACCTGTACACGTCAGCGTGTGCGGTGAGTGCGGACGAGGCGAGCGGGTGGACGCGGTACGTGGGGTGGGTGCGGGCGGTGTGGCAGGGGCGGGCGGGCGAGGTGCTCGCCGAACTGGACGCCGACCAGGAGCGGTTGGGCCTGCCGCCCGGAGGTGCGGAGGACGACCGGACCGACCGGCGGCGGGTGGTGTGGGAGGCCAGGAGCTACCTGCGGAACAATCAGTCGCGGATGGCCTACCCGCGGTATCGGCGGGAGGGGCTGCCGACGACGCGCAGCCTGGTGGCGTCGCTGGTGGGGGAGTTCGCCGCGCGGGTGAAGGGGAAACAGAAGCACTGGACGCGACCGGACGGGGCGGAGTCCATCCTGCAACTGCGGGCGGCCGTGCTGAGCGAGGACGGGCGGCTGGAGCGGTACTTCGCCCGCCGCCCCGGTTGCGCCTTCCGCAAACGACCTCGCCACGCGTCGCCCGATGTGTAAACCGCGAACTGACCTCGGGATGGGATTGGTGCTGCACGCCTTCGATCCGCGTCGGAATCAGGAGGTGGCGCTAAAGGTACTTGACCCGAATGCCGTTGCGTGAGTGTCATTTCCCGTTGTTTTTCAGGGCTTCCTTCAACTCGTTCCGCGGGCGGGTCATCCTGCGATAGCTCTTCGGTCGGCGGTTGACCACCCGCGGCTCAAAGCGGCCGGGACGTGCCGGGTGCACCAGCAACACCGGCACCGGCTCGTCGGCCTTCGCCCGCCGCAGCCACCGCAACGCATCGACGAAACTGATCCGCTCCGCCGGCACGCCCTGCTGCGCCCCGGCGGTCGCCATCACCGACCGCACCAGGTTATAGGCCAACGCGAAGGCCTGCACCTCCTTGCGGACGCCGTCGGCGGTCTGGCTCCGCAGCACGTCCATGTTCAGCGTCGTCTTCAAGTGCCGCAGGTTGGTCTCGATGGCACAGCCATATTGCCTCCGAAGGTGGTGGTGGGGTGGCCCGGTCGGCCGGCAACCGGGCCAATCGGAGTTTACCGCGCCGGCCGCGGTTTTGGCTTCTTCAGCTTTGCCAGACGCGTCTTGTTGGCCCACGT
>JANNQE010000815.1:0-2328 GCA_031441625.1 Planctomycetia bacterium | reverse complement strand
CCGCCCCTGCGAACGCTGGACGACCCCCACCGAATTCTCGGTGCTCACGAATTGGTCCCCGCTTGCCTGCCGGTCGGTTTCGGTGCGGCCGAGGCAGGGGAGGATCAGCGCCGTGCGCCCCGTCACGAGGTGGGCGCGGTTCAGCTTGATCGACACTTGCACCGTTAATTTGCACTTGCGAAGTGCCGCCGCCGTGAACTCGGTGTCGGGCGTGGCTTGCAAGAAGTTGCCGCCGAGCGCGAAGAACACTTTCACCCGTCCGTCGTGCATCGCGTGGATCGTCTCGACGGTGTCGATTCCGTGCTGCGTCGGCGGGGTGAACGCGAACTCCTTCGCCAATGCGTCGAGCAGCCACGGGGCGGGCTTCTCGGTCACGCCCATGGTGCGGTCGCCCTGCACGTTGCTGTGACCCCGCACCGGGCACAGGCCCGCCCCCGGCTTACCCACGCTGCCGCGCATCAGGATGACGTTCACCACGTCGCGGATCGTGTTCACCGCACTCTTCTGTTGTGTCAGCCCCATCGCCCAGCAGGCGATGATGCGGTCGCTCTCGGCGATGCGGTCGCCGGTGATCTCGATCTGTTGTCGCGTCAGCCCGGACTGCTTTTCGATGTCCTCCCAACTCACCGCGTGTACGGCCGCCACCAGTTCGGCGAACCCTTCGGTGCGGGTGTCGATGAACGCCTTGTCGATGCGGTCGCGGGCGATCAGCCGCTTCATCCACCCTTTCAGCAGTGCCGCGTCGCCGTTGATCCGCACTTGCAGGTAGTCGTCCGCCAGCGGGGTGCTCACGCCCACCATGCCGCCGACGTGCTGCGGGTTCATGAACCCGAGCAACCCCGCTTCCTTCAGCGGGTTGACGGCGATGATGCGTGCCCCCGCCTTCTTCGCTTTTTGCAGGGCTGTGAGCATCCGCGGGTGGTTGGTGCCGGGGTTCTGCCCCAGGATCAGGATGAGTTGCGTCTTCTCGAAGTCGTCCAGTCGCACCGTTCCTTTACCGATGCCCACTGTATCCGGCAGGGCCACGCTGCTCGACTCGTGGCACATGTCGGAGCAGTCGGGCAGGTTGTTGGTGCCGAACTGGCGGACGAACAGTTGGTACAGGAACGCCGCCTCGTTCGACGTGCGGCCGGAGGTGTAGAAGGCGGCTTCGTGCGGCGAGCCGAGGGCGTTCAACTCGTCGGCGATCAGCTTGAACGCTTCGTCCCAGTGGATCGGCTGGTAGTGCGTGTTGCCGGGGTGAAGCACGAGCGGTTCGGTCAGCCGGCCCTGTTGGCCGTGCCAGTAGTCACTCTGTTCGGCCAGTTGTCGCACGCTGTGTTCGGCGAAGAACTCGGCACCGATGCCGCGGCGGTCGGCCTCCCACGCGATGGCTTTGGCCCCGTTCTCGCAGAACTCGGCGGGGGTACGGTGGTCGTCGCCTTCCGGCCACGCGCAGCTGCTGCAATCGATGCCGCCCATCTGGTTGAGCAGCGACAGCGCCCGCGTGCCGCGGATCACCCCCGCTCGCCCCCACACGTGCTGCATCGACTTGACGACGGCGGTCATCCCCGCGGCCGTGGTCTTGGGGGAAGTCAGGTGCAAACCGGTGAACACATCCGGCGGAACCGCAGCCGGCTCGGGGTCGTGCGAATCCGACGGCGGAGCGGGGGAAAGGGGTTCGTCCATTTGGCAAGCTCGGGAGAGTTGCCGGTTAGTTTACTCGGCGGGCGGCTTGCGGACGTGGCGGATCGTTTCCAGCGCGAGCGCCGCGAGTGTTGCTCCCGAAGTGCAGAGCGTGACGAAGAGTGCGGGGGCGATCCACCCGTTCGCGGGGTGGTCGCTGATCCTCATCGGAATGGTTTCCCCGGTGATCGCCGCACGAAGTGTGTAGAGTGGCCGGTCTTCCCAGTTGCAGGCAATGACCAGCACCAAGTACCCGATGAACGCGCCGAACAGCATGACGCCGAAGCGTAGGAGCCGCAGTCGCATCGCACGGCCTCCGGGAAGTGGTCGGCGAAGTGTAGAGCGGGTCGGGTTCGGTGTGGCGTGTTCTCGACCTTCGGGAAAGGAACGCCGCCGCGGGACGACGTGCCGCCGCGGAGCGGCGACCGATGTTAGCCAGGGGTGGAGTCGGCGAGCGGAGCGAACGACGGAACCCCTGGACCCGTGAGCGGACTGGGACAAGCCCCGGAGGGGCGACAGACACCCGACCTGTCGCCCCCTCCGGGGCTTGTGTCGTAGGGGACGGGTTCCAGGGGTTCCGCGCGCCTGCGGCTCGCTCCACCCCTGGCGAACATCGGTCGCCGCTCCGCGGCGGGACGTCGTCCCGCGGCGGCGTTCCTTTCC
>JANNQE010000814.1:0-3494 GCA_031441625.1 Planctomycetia bacterium | reverse complement strand
CTGCCTGTGCGGGTAGCAAGCACAGGCAGGAATGCCTGTGCCACCGGAACCCAAACTGAGACACCACGCGGCGGGGCGGGTGACGGGTTCGTGACCCCACGAAGGGAACTTTCTGCACTAAACTGGGTTCTAACTGTCAGGACGGTCCTTTACGCCCACGGGGAAGAGCAATGGAGCGGTCGGTCGTGGCGACGTGCCCAGGGTGCCTGGAACAACTTCGCATCCCCGCGCAATGGGCCGACAAGGCGGTGAAGTGCAAGAGGTGCGGGTCGGTGGTGCGGGCGAAAGGCCCCGTGCCCGCGACCGTGCCGGCGGCCCCGCCATCCGGGAAGATGACCCCGCCGGTCGTCACCCCGCCGGCCGCGACCGGCTGGCCGGCCCCGCCCGCGGCCGAACCGCCGGCTCCGCCCCCCGCGCCGTTCGCGCAGCCGGCCGCCGCCCCGCACCACCCGTATGCGGGTGCGCCGCCGTACCCCATGCCCCCTGGTGCCGCCCCGCCCCCGGTGTTCGACCCGCACACCGGCACGTGGGTGTCGGCCCCCCCGGCCCCCGGCTACGGCTACCCGCCGGCCCCCGGCTACGGCTACCCGCCCGCGCCGGGCTATCCGGCCCCGCCGCCCGGCTACGGCTACCCGCCGGGTTACGGCCCGCCGCCGGGCTATGGTGCTCCCGCAGGCTATGGCCCGCCTCCCGGTTATCCCGCCCCGCCCGCCGGCTACGGTTACCCCGCCCCGGCTCCGGCCCCGGCCGCCCCGTTCACCCCGCCCGCCGCCGTGCCCACCGCACGCTCGTCGAAGAACGCCTTCAGCGGGATGGAAGAAGAAGCGCCGCCCGCCCGTCGTGGTGGTCGTCGGGGTGGGGGCGGGAGTGTCCTGCCGTTGCTCGGGGTCGTCGGCGTGCTGCTGTTGCTCGTCGTCGGCGGCGGGATCGGCCTGTTCGTGTTCCAAGACCAGATCAAACAGGCGCTCGGCGTTCAACCGGCGAAGCCGACGGACACGTCCGCCACCCACTCGACGGCGACCGACGACAAGAAGGGCGGGAACACGGCCACGGCGAAGGGCGGCGCGCCCCGCCGCATGTTGGCCCTGAGCGTGACCAAGTACCTGTACTGCAACCCCCTCGTGGGCGGGAAGAACAAGAACGGGGCGAGCGAGTTCAACGAGGCCGTCAAGGGCATCGCCTTCCGCTACCAGATCCCCGAGGGCAAGGACAACAACCAGTTGTACGTCGTCACCGACGCCGAAGGGAAGCTGTTCCAGAGCGCGTTCCCGCGGCCGATGCTCAAGGCCGTCATCCTGGACAGCATCACCAAGTTCGCCGAGTCGTCCCGCGGGCAAGACCGCGTGGTCTTCTACTACGGCGGGCACGCCATGGCCAAAGACGGCAAGGCATTCCTAATCCCGGCCGAGGGCGACCCGAACGAGCCCGACACGCTCATCCCGCTCGATGACGTGTGGCAGAAGTTGGAAGCGTGCAAGGCGCAGCAGAAGGTGGTGCTGTTTGATGTGTGCCGGCTGAGCACCGACGACAACGCCGTGCGGCCCGGCTCCGAGCCGATGAGCGAGGAACTGGAGAAGCTGCTGCACAGCCCGCCGGCGGGGGTGCAGGTGGTGACCAGTTGCTCGCAGGGGCAGACGGCCTCCGAGTTCCGCGCGGCCGAAGACGCCGACACCCCGCAGGGCAGCGCCTTCCTCGGCGCGCTGCGGGCGGTGGCGAAGAAGAAGGTGGGCAACGCCGACCCGACCGGCCCGTTCCCGGTGGAGGACATGGCGAAGGCCATCGGCGACCGCCTGAAGAACGTGCTCGGCGGCAGCCGCCCGTGTACCCCGAAGGTGAGCGGCACGCCCGGCGAGGCGATGGTGGCCGACGCGACCGAACCCGCCCCCGCCCGCCTGGCCATCATGCCCCCGCCGGAGGGGGCCAGCGCGAAGGACGTGAAGGAGGTGTTCACCCTGCTCGGCACGCCGTCGCTGCTCGGCACCGCCGCCGACCAGGATCAGGTGGAGGGGTCGGTGTTCTTCCCGGCCGACGCGCTCAAGGACTACACCCCGGACGTGCCCGTCGGCGAGATCGAGGCGATGGGCAAAGACCTGCCCGAGCGGATCGCCGACTTCAAGGCGGCCGACTGGGAGAAGGTGAAGGGGCAGGCGCACCGGGTGGCCGCCATCAAGGCGCTCGACGAGATCCGCTCCAAGTGGAAGAAGTTCGCCGACCCGGAGAAGGACAGCGTGCTGAAGGACGGGGTGAACGGCAAAGTGGACGAGGCCCTGAAGAAGCTCATCAGCAAGGAGCAGGCCCCGCTCGCCGACGCAGGCCTGGAGTTGCTCGAACTGGTGGAGACGCTGACCGACGCCAAGCTCGGCCTGCAAAAAGCGGGCGAGGCGGACGCGAACAAGTTCTGGCAGGCGACGTTCCGCTTCGCCCTCGCCCAGGCCAAGCTGCGGCTGGCGTTCATCAGCGAGGCGAACGTGGCCCTCGGCCTGGTGCAAACGGACAACCTGCCGGAGGCGCCGAACGCCAGCGGCCTGCGGCTGGTGCAGAAGACGAAGATGACGGACAAGAAGGCGGCCCCCGGCGGCAAGCAGGCGCTCGAACAGCTCGGCGAACTGGCCGCCCAGCACAAGGGCACGCCGTTCGAGGTGCTGGCCAAGCAGTGGCGGGCGGTCAGCCTCGGCCTGGAGTGGAAGCCGAAGCGGGCCGACGCCGACACCACCGCCGCCATGGCGATGGAGGACAAGAAGTGATCTGGTAGGGCGGGTCGAGCGGAGGACGCGTTGCCCGACGCAGGTTTCGGTAAACCTGTGGAGGTACGACCGCCGCGACGACCCGCCTCTCGGTTCACTTTGGGGTGATGGATCAGCCGGTTGCCTCAGGCACCGGACTCCAGTGTTCCTAGAGGGTTACGGATGCTTCGCTGGAGTCTTGGAGTGTTGACTGCACTCGTCATGATTTCTGGTCGCGCGCCTGCTCAAGGTGAGACGCCCACTCCGCTGCCCGAGGCGATTTTGACCTCTTGGGAGAAAGCAGGGGCGACTCCCGGCTGGATCGGTTTGAACAGTTCTGGGCATCTGTCTTTCCGCACCGGCGTCAAAGGCAAAGCAGGTGAGGTGCCGGCATTCAGTTTGTCGAAATGGAAGCAATGGACGCTCGCTGGATTGCCCGAACCCGGACAGCCCTTCGGCTTATCGTTCTCCAACACAGCAGTGACGAACAAGGGCATGCAGCAACTGATTAATTTCAAACAGCTACGGTGGATAGACTTCGGGAGCGCGAAAGTGACAGACGAGCAAATCAGCGCGTTGGCCGGGCAGAAGCAACTCCAAGCGTTGAGTGTTGCGGGAACGGAGGTGACTGACACCGGGTGCAATCGCCCTGATCCTGCGAACTCCAGCATGATTCCGGTGTTGGCGTGGTGAACGGTGCATGAACTTGGGCGTTGGCGCACAGGACTTGTCGCTGGACGCGGATTTCCGCTAACCCTTGGTACACCCGCC
>JANNQE010000813.1:0-7607 GCA_031441625.1 Planctomycetia bacterium | reverse complement strand
ACGTGGGCCAACAAGACGCGTCTGGCAAAGCTGAAGAAGCCAAAACCGCGGCCGGCGCGGTAAACTCCGATTGGCCCGGTTGCCGGCCGACCGGGCCACCCCACCACCACCTTCGGAGGCAATATGGCTGTGCCATCGAGAGCGCGTTCAAGCTGCTCAAGAGTGCCGGGTGGGACGTGGAGGGGTGGTTGCAGCGGACGGGGGCGGGTCTGCTGCGGAAACTGCTGGTGGCGTTGGGCGGGTGCGTGCAGGTGTGGCGGTGACAGGCGCGGGAGGACGCGTCGGCCGAGTGGCTGAAGGAGTTACTCATGCGGCTGTCGGGTCGGCAGGTGAAGCGTTCGCAGCCGGTGACGACGAGCGGTCTGCTGGCCGGCCTGTGGGTGTGGCAGTCGGCCCAGGGGGTGATCGGCGACCACGGGGCGGACACGGTGGAACGCCTCGTGGCCGAACACCTGCCCCTGTTCGCCACCCCACCCCGACCACACAAAGTTGTGTAGAGACCAATGAGTGGGGAGAGGTGGGGCATGAACGGGTGTCCCCAACTGCGTAACTCGTAACCTGATCGAGAAGATGCCTGCGGTTCTGGGAATCCAGCACACGGAACAAGAGTGCTGGCTGCTCGCCGGCTTCGACCACGAGTCCGACGACGAGAAGCAACGGCTTGCCAAGGTGTGCCAGGAGATCGGCTTCAGCCCGTGCGAGCAGTCGCAGGGCCTGATCGCCACCGGGAAGGATCACGAGAAGAACAGCCCGAAGCGGGTGCTCAAGCACCTGACCAACGGCGACCGCACGCGCGAACTCCAAGGGTTACACCGAGATCGTCACGCCGTCCTCAAGGTCCGTGGCAGCGAAAACGGCCTGGCGGAGTTCCTCCGGGACATCGAGCAGCGACTCATTTTCGGCGTGTTCGGCGTGCAATTGGCGACCAATTGACACCGCTCAGCCGATCCCGTACCCGGTGTACTGCCGAAGTTCTGGCGGCTGCGCGCCGAGCACGATGTCCTCCTTCGGCACGCCCGCCGCCTCCAGTTCGTCGGCGATGAGTTGATCGGTGCCGTTGAACTGAATCCACACCTTGCCGTCGATCACGTCCATGTGGAGGAACGCGCCGTGAACCCGGTGCCCGTTCACCCACCCGGACTGCATGGCGATGTAGTGGTGCCCCTGCGGGTCGATCATCGGGTAGGTGGACACCTCGCCCACCCCGCCGTCGATGGCGGCGTACTCCTCCACTAGATGTCCGTTTCTGAAGTCCCTGGGCAGTCATGAAGTCGGTCGTCGTTTGTAGGGGCGCGGCGGGTGGAGGTAGCGATCGAACCGTTGCGGGCGGGTGCCGAACCACGCTCGCCCGTGCCGCTGTTGCCGGCGAGTTCGGCTGAACGGCGTGGCTCGGACCAGCGGTTGCCCGGTGTATGTCCACCGGTACGGGTGCTTCTCGCGGGCGTTGTACGCCTCCAGGGACGCCGTCAACCGCCGCTCGAAGTCGGCCGCCGAGGCGAAGTCGCCGCGCTTGAGGAACCGCCGCGACAGGACGCTGAACCACAGTTCCACCTGGTTCAGCCAGGAACCGTGTTTCGGCGTGAACACGAACCGGTACCGGTGCTCCGGGGCGGTCAGGAACGCCTTCCGTTCGGGCCCGGTCTGCAACCGCCGCGGCTCGAACGCCACCCCGTTGAGCCGGGCCAGCACCTCACACGCCTCCCGGCTCCAGTGGGTGTTCAGGTTGTCCACCACCCAGGTGATCCGCGACCACTCCCGGAACCGGTGGGCGACCGTCGTGAGGTGGTTGGCGAAGTCGACCGACGTGCGGGTCGGCCCCAGGTTCCACACCACCTCCCCGGTCGGCACCACGAACGAGGCGATCAGAGCCCGCGTGCCGTGCCGGATGTCCTCGTGCTCCCGCTTCTCGGGGTGTCCGGGTCGGACCAGTCGGGTCGGGTACTTCCGCTCCAGGATCTGCATCCCGGTCTTCTCGTCGGTCGAGACGACCAACTCGCCCTGCTGGTACAGCATCGTCGAGCGGACGTACAGATCGCCGATGGCGGCGGCCTTGGCGTCGAAGTCGGGGTCGTGGCTGTTCAGCCAGTCCACGCTGCGGTGCGGCTTCAGGTCGGCGGCGTGGCGGGTCCGTTGGATAGTCGAGCGGCGCATGGCCTCGTCGGCATGCCGGTTGACCAGTTCGCGGGCCAGGTCGTAGAGGGTCCAGCGGGTGGCCGGGCAGTCATGCTCGGCGGTGCGTTCGCTGGCGAGGGTGAGGACCTCGAGCCGTTCGCCGGGGGGAAAAGACCGGCGGGCGGCCGGATCGGGGGGCATCTTGGAGTCCGGCCAGGCCGTGCTGGGCGAAGCGGGTCCGCCACAGGGCGACGGTGTTCCGGCTGCACCCCAGTTCGGCGGCCACGCCGCCGTTGGTGGGCTGATCGTCCTGGGCCACGCGGAGGATGATCCGACAGCGGAAGGCGAGGGCTTGGGGCGTGGAGGACGCGCGGGTCAGCGCCTGGAGTTGGCTGCGGAGTTCGACACTCGGACGCACAACGGGGGCGAATGGGACGGGCATGAATGGCATCCGTGCCGAGGCGGGGTGATCGGGAGTCAAACCAGTTTGACCGAGGTCCGCCGCGATTCCAGACCAACTGCCCAGGGAATTCAAAAACGGACATCTAGTTTCCGCACCACCTCCGGATACCGCTTCATCTTCTCCATTCGATGACCCTCCGCTGTGTCGGATGGAACACGAGCATTTTCATCCCCGCCGCCTCGACGGCCAACCGGCCGAGCGCTTCACCGAGGATGCCCACCTGAACGATTCCGACCGGGACGGTCAGGAACAGTTCGCGGCCGGGGTCGTCTCGGCGGAGCACGGCCCCGTACACCACATACTGACCGACGGCCCGGTACAAGTCGTCGAGCGGCGACGTGCTGAGGAAACTCTGGACCTCGATGGCGACCCGCTCGCCATTCCGTTCCGCGCCGAGCGCCCCGCGCCTGGCCCCAGATCGACGTGAATCCGCCGTCGTTCAACAAAGGCGGTGAACGGGTCGTGAGTGATCGCCCACCCGTCGGCGACGAGGGCTTCACGAACGACATCGTAGTGTCGGTTCTTCGCGGGCGTGGTGGGATTTTACCGCCCCCGCCGCTTCTGCGGAAGGCGGCCGGTAGCGTCGGGGTGGTGGTGCGGCTTGCGCCGGCGGAACAGCTTGCCCGACCGTTGGCCTTTTCCCAGTCGCGGTTGTCGAATAGGCTTCACCCCGCAAGATACCCACTACGCCCGGATCAGGACTTTCCGCCCGGCGGGATATTCGGAACACGTCATGAGACATCACCGCACCGGCGACGGGGAACGCATCCTCGCGGTGTTCATCGACTTCGAGAACCTGGCCCTCGGGTTCGCGGGGAAGCGCGACCGCTTCCGCATCGAGAAGGTGCTCGAGCGGCTCGTCGAGAAGGGCAAGTTGGTGGCGAAGAAGGCGTACGCCGACTGGAGCCGGTGGAGCCTGGAGGCCCGCAGCCTGCACGAAGCCGCCATCGAACTGATCGAGATCCCCAAGCGGAGCATGACCGGCAAGAACTCGGCCGACATCCGCCTGGTGGTGGACGCCGTGGACCTGGCGTACAGCCGGGACCACATCGACACGTTCGTGATCGTGTCCGGCGACAGCGACTTCTCGCCGCTCGTGAGCAAGCTGAAGGAGTTGGGCAAGCACGTGATCGGCCTGGGGTTGGTGGAGGCGACGAGCAACCTGTTGCGGGATAACTGCGACGAGTTCATCTACTACGAAGACCTGGACCGCCCGGCCGCCCTGCCGGGGGGTGACCTGTCGGCCCTGCCGGAGGGCAAGCGGAAGGTGTTCGGCCTGCTCCTCGAGTCGCTCCTCGCCCTCCGCCGGGAGAACAAGGAGACGATCTTCAGCAGCATGGCGAAGGACACGATGAAGCGGAAGCGGCCGAGCTTCAACGAGGAGTACTTCGGCTACCGCACGTTCAGCGACCTGCTGGAAGACGCCGCCCGGTGCGGCATCGTGGAGATCGAGAAGCACCGGAGCAGCGGCACGTACGTGGTGACACGGTTCGGCGAGGAGGGGCGGCTGATGGCCGGCGGCGGGCTGCCGCACCCGCAGCCGATGGCCGCCCTGCCGCCCCGCCCGCAGGTCCAGTCGCAGCCGCTGCCCCCGCGGGAGTCGGTGCCCGACCCGCGGGCGCAAAACCGGCCGCCCCTCCAACCGCAACAACAGCCGCAGCGGTCGGCCATCACCGGCCCGGTCGCGATGCCGCCGCGACCGGTCGCGCCGCCCGGCCCGGCGGCACTGGCCCCGCGTGGTCCGGTGGGTCCGTTGAAGCCGCCCGCCGGCGTCACCATCCCGCCGCGTCCATCCGTCGCGGGTCCGGCGGGCAACGCCCCGCGACCCCCCTTGACTCCCGTACCCGTGCCGCCCGTCCCCACCCGCCGCAGGCCTGACGAGGACGAAGCGCCGGTCCTCGGCCGGTCGCTCATCGACGACGTGGACGTGGGGGACGACGACGACGAGGACGAGTTCGAGGGCGAGAACGAAGAAGCGGACGAACTGCCGAGCTACGGGCCGGGGCGGGCGAGCAAGCCGGTGGCCCGGCCGACGAGACCGCCGGAGCAGCCGAGGGGCCGGCAAGGGGGGCGTGCGGCGGCTCCGGCGAAGCCGGCCGCGGCCAAAGCACCCGCGACGCGGAAGCCGGCCGAGAAGAAGCCGGCCGCGGCACCCGCGCGGAAGCCGGCCGAGAAACCGGCGGCCAGCGCTCCGGCGAGGAGGCCGGCCGAGAAACCTGCGGCCAAGTCGCCCCCGCCGCCGCCGGCCGCACGGAGGGGGGAGCGACCGCCGCCGCCGCCTCCGGTGGCCAAAGCGCCCCCGCCCCCGCCCCCGGTGAAGAAGGCCCCGCCCAAGCCGGCCGACGACGAGGGGTTCGGCGCGGGGCTGGACGAGTGACGCAGGTGAGCGGGGGGCGTGAGCCCCCTGGTTCCCAAACACCAGCCCGCTCACGCGGGCCGCTCGCCCGGAGACTGCCCGTGCGTGCCCTGTTCGCCGCCACCCTGTTCTGTAGCGCGTCGCTGCTCTTCCTCGTCCAGCCGATGGTCGGCAAGATGGTGCTGCCGTACCTGGGCGGCAGCCCGGCGGTGTGGAACACGTGCATGGTGTTCTTCCAGGCGGTGCTGCTGCTCGGCTACCTGTACTCGCACCGCCTCACGTCGCTCCGCAACCTGAAGCTGCAACTGGGCGTTCACCTGGGCGTGCTGGCGGTCGGCGCGTCCGCGCTGGTCGCCGGCTGGCTGCTCACCGCCGACCACGCGGCCGTCCCGGTGCTGTCGGCGCTCGCCCCGGCCGGCGACGGCCTGCCGGTGCTGAACGTGCTGGCCATGCTCGCCGTCGCCGTCGGGTTGCCCTTCTTCGCCGTGTCCACGTCCGCCCCGCTGTTGCAGAAGTGGTTCGCCGCCACCGGCCACCCGTCGTCCAAAGACCCGTACTTCCTGTACGCGGCCAGCAATGCCGGCAGCCTGCTTTTCCTCCTCGGCTACCCGCTGCTCGTCGAGCCGTCGCTCCGGGTGGTCGAGCAGACGTGGCTGTTCGCCGGCGGGTTCGTGCTGCTGATCGCGTTCACCGTACTGTGCGGACGTGCCGCCCTCCGCCCGCTCCGCCCGCCGACCCTCATGGCCGAACCGCCGCCGCCGACCGACACGCCGCCCCCGCCGACGAGGAAGGACAAGCTCCGCTGGCTGCTGCTGGCGTTCGTGCCGTCGAGTCTGATGCTCGGCGTGACCACGCACCTGACCACCGACATCGCCGCCATCCCGCTCCTGTGGGTGGTGCCGCTGTCGCTCTACCTGCTCACGTTCATCGTCGCCTTCTCGAAGGGGGCCGAGCGGCTCCGCCCGCTGCTCAACTCCGCCGCCCCGATCGTCATCCTGCTGCTCGTGTTCGTCATCAGTTCGGAGCTGCCGCTGCCCGTCGGCCTGCTCGTGCTGGCCCACACCGCCGCGTACTTCGTCATCGCGCTCACCCTGCACACCGAACTGGCCGCCGCCCGCCCGCACCCGGCCCACCTGACCACCTTCTACCTGTGGGTGTCGGTCGGCGGGGTGGTCGGCGGGGTGTTCAACGGCCTGCTCGCGCCGCTGGTGTTCCCGCTGCCGTTCGAGTACGGCGCGGCCGTCGTGGTGGCGTGCGTGCTCCTCCGCCGCGGCGAACCGACGCCCGCCCCGACCGCCGAACCCGACCCGAAGGCCGGCATGCGGCTGATGCTCGACGTGGCCGTGCCCGGCCTGATGGTCATCCTGTGCATGGGCCTGCGGTTCGTCATGATCCAGAAGTTCGCCACCGCCGACGGGCCGAAAGACGTGGGCGAGATGATCGCCGAGGGCATCACCGGGGCGTGCCGGTTCAGCGGGCTGTCGTGGAACGTGAGCGGCGGCACGGTTGGCATGCTGCTCACCTTCGGTCCGCCGTGCGTGCTGGCGTTCGTGTTCGCCGACCGCCCGGTGCGGTTCATGCTGGCGGTGCTGGCCGTCTTCTTCGTCCACTACTACTTGCAGGCGCGAAACGCCGCCAACCTGGAGATCGCCCGCACCTACTTCGGCGTGCTCATCGTGCAAGAGGACAGCAAGCGGAAGGTGCCCGGCGTCGAGGGCGAAGTGAAGTTCCGCCAACTGATGCACGGCACCACCCTGCACGGCAGCCAGTTCCCGCCCTACCCGGCGCTCGAAGCGGTGTACCCGAACTTGAGCCGCGAGCCGCTCATGTACTACCACCGCACCGGGCCGGTCGGCGACGTGTTCGCCGACACCCTCGGCCGGCACCCGACGGACGCCCGCGTGGGCATGGTCGGGTTGGGAGCCGGGGCGACGGCCGCGTACATGCAGAAGGGGCAGACGATCACCTTCTACGAGATCGACCCGAAGGTGGTGGAACTGGTGGACGGGCCGAAGGCACACTTCACTTTCCTGAACGACGCCCGTGACCGAGACGCCACCGTCAACCATGTGCTCGGTGACGCCCGTCTGACGCTGCTGAAGCACAAAGGCCCGGCGTACCACCTGCTCATTCTCGACGCCTTCAGTTCGGACGCCATCCCGCTGCACCTGATGACCGTCGAGGCGATGAAGCTGTACGCCGAGCGGATCACCGCCGACGGGCTGATCGGCATTCACATCTCGAACCGCTTCATGGACCTGGCCCCGGTGGTGGCGGCGCTGGCGAAGGAGTGCGGGCTGGTGTGCCGGCTCCGGATGGAGAAGTGCGAGGACGACGACCTGAAGACGCTGCCCGGCACGCCGCCCGGCAAGAGCAGTTCGACGTGGATGGTACTCGGGCGAAGCGACGAGGCGATGGCGGTGTTCGACCGGCACCCCGGCCCGTTCAAGTGGGAGCGGGTGCCCGTGCCGGATGGGATGAGACCGTGGACGGACGACTACGCCGACATGCTGTCGGTGATGAAGTCGCCGGAGGTGAAGTGGGTGCGGAAGGTGCTCGGACAGCCGACCTTCGTGAGGTAGTGGGGACCGGACCTCACCCCCCGGCCCCCTCTCCCAGGGGAGAGGGGGTGTTCAACTCCAGAGGTTCCTGATCTTCGCCGCGAGCTTGCGAGCG
>JANNQE010000812.1:0-5389 GCA_031441625.1 Planctomycetia bacterium | reverse complement strand
CGAGGTCGCGTTCAACGCCGACGAACTCCTGGTGTTTCCAGGCTGCCGATCGGGTTCTCGACGTAAACCTATGCCCGACCGAGGCCAAGTACCTGTCGCGTCCAGCGAGAAGTCTCGTATTCGTTGTCGATTTCCGGTTTCTTCTCCTCCTTCTTCGGTGCTGGGGCCTTCACCGCCGGTTTGTCGTCAGCGGCGAACCCCCGTTGCGCCACCCCCACGCCGACCGCCATCAGGAGCAGCACGCCCGCCAGCACCGTACCTCCCGCCCGTAGCTTGTTCCACAGCAGCATCTTCGTGACCTCCGAGACCAGTTGTGTGACCCCCGCGGACGGGCCGTTGGCGGCCGCCCGCACCGCCGCGTCCGCCAGAGCCTCCGGCACTGCGAACGCCCGTCTTCCCAGTCCCGCCGACACCGCGACCGCGGCGATCCCGCGTGACGCCAGTCGCTTCGCCAGCATCCGGTGGGCGGTGGCCAGCCGGCTACTGATCGTCCCTACTGGGATGCCCAGCCGGGCGGCGGCCTCCTTCCGGCTGAGCCCTTCGAGTTCACACAGCACGACCGGTTCGCGGTACTTGTCCGGCAATCCGGCCAGTTCGTCGTCCAAGAGTTGCGTCACCTCGTCGTCCACGCCCGTCAGACCGGCCGACTCGGACCGGACCGCTTTCGCCTCGTTCGCCCGGCGTCGAGTGGCCATCGTCCTCGCCTTCCGGGCGGTGAGGACCGCCGTCGCGTAGAGGAAGTTGCCGACGCACGTCCGGTCCGTGAGTGAGTGAGCTTTCCGCACCAGCACCACGAACACGGCCTGGAAGGCGTCGTCCGCGTCGGCGGCGTTGCCGAGCACCCGCCGGCAGGCGCCGAACACCATCTTCCCGTGCCGCCGCACCAACACGGCGAACGCCGCCTCGTCGCGGGACGTGAGGAACTGGGACAGCAACTCGCCGTCGGGGGTGGGGACTGGGGACAGCCGCGCAGCGGTCCGCCGAATACTGTGGCTCAGAGCCGACATCATGCGCCTCAACGGAAGCGACACCAAGGTATGCCCGCTCGACCGGCGGTTCGTCGATGAACCGCCGTGAATTTCATCCGATGCGTTTCGGCGAGAATGCCACCGGGCGGGAAAATTCTCCGACGCGCCGCCGCACTTCGACACAACATTCACGAGCCGACGCGGTGTCGGCTCCGGAGACCCGCTCATGATTGACGCCGGACCCGCACTGGCCGTTTCCCGCTTTCGTTCGGCGCTGTCGCGGTCCGACGAAACCCGCTCCGACGCCCAACTCCTCGCCACGTACATCCGCGAGAGGGACGCCGACGCCTTCGCCACACTGGTGTACCGGCACGGGCCGAGCGTCCGAGGGGTGTGTCGGCGCGTGACCGGCCACGACCACGACGCCGACGACGCGTTTCAGGCCGTGTTCCTCGTCCTCGCCCGCCGCGCCGCCGATGTCACCCCTCCGAACGCCGTCGGTTCGTGGCTGTACGGCGTCGCGTTCCGCACCGCCCAGGGCGTCCGCCACATGGCCGCAAAACGCCGCGCCCGTGTCACACCCGTCGTCACGGTTCCCGACCTGCCCGAGTGCCGCGGGCCGGAAACGCCGGACGCGGAACTGGCCGCCGTCCTGGACGCCGAGATCGCACGACTTCCCGAACACTACCGTGCGGGTGTCGTGTTGTGCGAACTGAACGGCGTCAGCCGTTCGGATGCGGCGAAACGGTTGGGGATCGCGGAAGGGACGCTGAGCAGTCGGCTGGCGGAGGCGCGGAAGCGATTGGCAGCCGGGCTGCGCCGGAAGGGCTTCGCCCTCCCGGCGGTGCTGGGGGCGGTGTGCGCGTCGAGCGTGAGCGGTTCCGAGTCCGTATTCCCCGTGGCGTGCCGGCTGGGGCAACTCACCGCCGCCGGGGAACCCATTCCCGCGGGGGTGCCCGTCACCCTCGCCGACCGAGTGACCCGAATCATGTACCTGAAAAAGCTGACGACACTGAGCCTGCTGACGGCGTGCGGGGCGCTGCTCCTGGGGGCCGGGTGGATGACCTTCCGCCCCGCGTTCGCCGACGACAAACCGGCGGTGAAGGCGGACGGTGCGAAACCGGTGGCACAGGCGAAGCCGGTGAATCGGCTGCTCGTCTGGCGACAGGGTGAACTCTACCTGATGGACCCGGACGGGAAGAACGAGAAGCTGTTCCTCGACCGCGACAAGAAGAGCATCCACCAGGCCGTGCTCTCATCGGACGGAAAGACGGCGGCGTTCCTGATGCACGTCACGGCCCCGCCGGGCACGCCGATCCCCGTCCCGCTCCCGAAGAACACCGTCCACATCCGCAAGATCGACGAAAAGGACGCCACCGACTTCAAAGTGTCAGGCCAGATGATCGCGTGGTCGCCGGACGGCAAAGAGTTGATGGTCATGGACTTCGAGGACGGCCCGCGGAAAGACGGTCCGCCAAAGGCGACCACCACCGTCATCGACGTGGCGTCGAAGACGGAATCCGTCATACCCCTCCCCGACGGGCACTTCGGGCTCGGGTACACCCCGGACGGCAAGGGGTTCGTCACCATGTCCTACGAACTCACCGGGGACAAACCGGCGATGACCACCTGCTTCGTCTCCCGAGACGGGAAGGAGGTGAAGGTGGTGAGCGACCCGGCGTACCTGACCATGATGGCCCGCCTCTCACCGGACGGGAAGACGCTGCTGTTCCGCGGGGCGAAAGCGCCGGCGAAGTTGCCGGAGAAGCCGATCGACAACGCCCGGCTGTACGTGCAACCGGTCGGGGGGAAGGTGGTGGAACTGGCCGACGTGCCGCAGAACGCCGAAATCCAGGGGTACTGCTGGTCGCCGGACGGGAAGAGGATCGCCTACACCTGGCGGCAGGTTCACGCCGAGAAGGTTGAGGAGGGCAAGGCGGACGAGCGCGAGACCGAATCCCACCTGTGTGTGTGCGACGCGGACGGCAAGAACCACAAGACGATATTGACCGAGAAGGGCGCGGCGGCGTACCACCTGACTCTCGGCTCCGTGGACTGGCGGTGACGTGTCAACGGCGGGCTGTCGGCGCAGAGGACGGTTGAGGTGGATTCGAGAGGCGTATCAGTGCGAAGCGAGCGGTGGAGGTGCGGTTGGCCGACGGGCCTCGGCTTGTCGTCGGCCGACGACGCAAGTCCGGCACGGCCCGTCGCCACCATCAACAGATGTCACATCACGGGAGATGCCGACGTCTCGGGATATCCGCCGGTCCAGGGGAAAACTCGCGACGCGCCGGCCGGGCGATGGGATTCTCTCGGTAGAGCCGAGGGCGACCATGTCCGCAACTGCACTGAACGGGTTTGTGGAACGCCTCCGTCGTGGGTTGCCCACCACCACCCGGACGGACGGCGAACTGGTGCGCGAGTACGCCGCGACCGGCTCCGAATCGGCGTTCGCCGAACTCACCCGGCGGTTCGCCCCGCTGGTGTGGGGCGTGTGCCGCCGCACCGTGCCGGACCGTGAGCACGCCGAAGACGCCTTCCAGGCCACGTTCATCGTGCTCACGCGGAAAGCCGGATCGATCCGCCCGCCGGCGGCGGTCGGCGGGTGGCTGCACACAGTCGCCGTTCACACCTCCAGGCGGGCACGGGCGATGAGCGACCGACGGCGATGCCGCCTTCAACCGATGGACGCCCACGACCCGCCGGCCCGCATGCCCGCCGAGCCGACCGACCCCGACTCACTCCGGGCGCTCGACGAAGAGATCGCCCGGTTGCCGGAGTCGCTCCGGGCTGCGATCGTGTTGTGCGAAATCGACGGGGTGAGTCGCAAAGAGGCCGCCAGCCGGCTCGGCATCGCCGAGGGCACCCTGAGCAGCCGGCTGGCGTCCGCCCGCAAGACGCTCGCCGCCCGCCTCCGGACCAGAGGAATCACGCTGGCCGCCGCCCTGGCGCTCGTCCCAGCCACCGCCGACGCCACCGCCCCGACCGTCGCAGCAACCGCGTCGCACACCGTTTCCACCCTCGCCGACGGAGCCATCCGAACCATGTTCCTGAGCAAACTGAAACTGACCGCGGCCAGTACCCTGGCGGTGTTGGCGGTACTGGCCGCCACTACCGGTTCGCTCGCCACCGCCCCGCCCGAGTCGCCCCGCGAGCAGTACCAGATCAAGGCCCCGGTGCCGAAGGCCGAGCCGAAGGAGGGGCGAATCCTCTTCTGGCTGGACGAGAAACCGCTCCTCCTGAAGGTGGATGGCACCGAACTGGAGTCGCCGGACCGGATCCCGAAAGTGACGGTCATGGTCGGTTGGGGGAACGCTCAGATGTCGCCGGACGGCAAGCGGGTGGCGTTCGCGCGGGCGGGGGCGAAGGACCAGCGATCCACCCTCCACGTCCTCGACTTGGACGGGAAGAAGGAGACGAAGGAGCATCCCGCCGTCCACCTGAACAGGTTCCACTGGATGGGCGCGGACAAGGTGTACGTCCGCGGGAACGAGACCGGGACGGACGGCGGGGAGAACGGGAAGTGGGGCGACTGGGTGTACGACCTCGCGACCGACAAACGGACACCACTGAAGGTGCCCACCGACTTCGTCGTGCGAGCCGTCAGCCCGGACGGGAAGACGGCGGTGGTGGACGAGTGGAAAATGACCCCCACCGAGTGGCACCAACACGCCCACCTGTGGACCGTGGGAGACGACAAGCCCACCCCCCTGCTCGAACTCAACCAGGACTTCAAGAACCTTCACCCACAGTTCTCACCGGACGGCAAGCGGTTGCTCTGCAAGGTAGTTCACTACGGTTCGTACACTTCGGTCGGGAACGGCAGCTTCAACACCGCCGATTTCAAATTCAACAACCTGTTAGTGATCGACCTGACGACGAAGAAGCAGACGGTGGTGAAGGAGTACGGCGAGAAGCCCGAGTGGAGGGTGGGCGGGTACGCATGGTCGCCGGACGGAAAGCAGATCGCCTATGTGGAGACCAAGTCGCTGCCGCAGCAATCCGGAGCCCCACGTGCGAAAGACTCGTTCCGGGTGATGGTCGCCGACCCGGACGGCAAGAACGAGAAGGAGATCTACAAGGCCGGGGGGTCGTGGCTGATGGGGTTCGACTGGCGGTGAGTCCGACCTCCTCGAAAGTGTGAGCCGAGAGACACCCGTGAACCAGCGGGTGCCGCTCGCATCGCCACACCACAGACACGCCCACTTCGCCCGTGCCCGCCGCTCGTATCACTTGCCGGCGGATCAATGTAGGGGGACCGAGTTGGTCCGTGGTCGGGTTTGTCCGGGTGCAATCGCCCTGATCCTGCGAACTCCAGCATGATTCCGGTGTTGGCGTGGTGAACGGTGCATGAACTTGGGCGTTGGCGCACAGGACTTGTCGCTGGACGCGGATTTCCGCAAACCCGTGGTACACCCGCC
>JANNQE010000811.1:0-1764 GCA_031441625.1 Planctomycetia bacterium | reverse complement strand
TCACCACCCAGTCGAGTTCGCCCTGGAGTAACTTCGAGAGTTTGGCCGGGTCGATGCTCCGGTTCGCGGCGATGTTCGGTCGGGCGTTGGCCGCGCTCAACCGCGTGCTCGGCCGCGGCGGCTCCACCTCCCGCACCATCCGCAGCATCTCCAGGATCGCACCCCGCTTGAACTGCTTGCTGTCGATCGGCGGCGAGCCGACCAGCAGTTCGTAGAGCATGACTCCGAGGGCGTACACATCCGTGCGGGTGTCGATGTCCATCGACGACGGATCGGCCTGCTCGGGCGACATGTACGCCGGCGTGCCGACGATGGCCCCGGTGTCGGAGAAGCTCTGGTCGGTCAGTTTTTGTTCGGTCGCCTTGGCCACCCCGAAGTCGATGACCTTCGGCGTCGGCCGACCGTCCACCTCGGTGACGAGCACGTTGCCCGGCTTCAAATCGCGGTGAATAATCCCCTTCTGGTGCGCGTGCTGCACGGCCTGGCAGACCGCCACGAACAACTGCAACCGGGCATCGACGGTCAGTCGGTGCGCGTCGCAATACTCGGTGAGCGGCACACCCTTCACCAACTCCATGACGAAGAACGGCTGACCGGCCGGGGTGACGCCGCCATCGTAGATGCGGGCGATGTTCGGGTGGTCCATCAGGGCCAGCGCCTGCCGCTCGGCGTCGAACCGGGCGAGCACCCCCTTCGAGTCCATGCCCGACTTGATCAGCTTCAGCGCCACCTGCCGCTTCACCGGCTCAGACTGACTGGCCAGGTACACCGACCCCATACCGCCCTCGCCGATCACTTCGACCAGCGTGTACCGGCCGGCGATGACGGTGCCGATCCGATCCCCTCCGGCCAGACGGCCGTGGCGGCGGTCGGGAACCGGCAGTTGGGGTCCGGTCCGGTCCGGATCGTCGGGGGTGATCGCCCCCGTCGCCGCCCCGTCCGGGGCGAACGAGGCCGTCTCGGGATCCCGCCCGGTGTACGTGTGGGTTTCACCGGGCAGGGCGTGCGTCGCCGGCTCGGGCGTGTTCGCCGGTTCGGGTTCGAGGAACCCGCCGGCCCCGGCGTGGGCGGCGAGCAGCGCCTCGACCCGCTCGCGGAGGGCCGCGTCCGCCCCGCACGCGCGGTCCAGGTACGCGGCGCGGCCGGCCGGGTCGGCCCGTTCGAGGGCTTCGCCGAAAATGATCATCAGACTGGGGCGGGCATCGGACATGGGGTCACCTGTGGGTGGGTGCGCTCCCAAAGCCCCGTTCGGGACAGAAGTACGCCACGGGATCCGAAGATGTTCCGGGAGTCTACCTGCCGGCAAGGGCGTCCGCCAGCCACGCGCGGGCAAACACCCAGTGCCGGTCGGCGGTTCGGCGCGACAGGCCGAGGGCGTCAGCGGCCTTGTGGTCGCCGGCCCGGGCGGCTTCGAGGAGGCGAGTCACGTCGGACATGAAGGCGAGTGTAACCACCGACCGATGTCGGGCAAAGCGAAAGACGGGTAGGTATCAGCAGCGCCGCCGGACGGGTACGGTTCAGCGACTCGGTGACTTCCGTCACCAAACATTGCAGGTAGTTGGCTTCGATAGGGCCGACAACGAACTCGCGTTGCGATTCCGAACAGCGAATCATCAAGCCGACTTGTCCGGGTGCAATCGCCCTGATCCTGCGAACTCCAGCATGATTCCGGTGTTGGCGTGGTGAACGGTGCATGAACTTGGGCGTTGGCGCACAGGACTTGTCGCTGGACGCGGATTTCCGCAAACCCGTGGTACACCCGCC
>JANNQE010000810.1:0-3808 GCA_031441625.1 Planctomycetia bacterium | reverse complement strand
GGGGGGGGCGTGGGCGGGGGGGGTGTGATTTGCAGTTTCCGGGTTAACCGGCGGCGTCTCCCGCCTGGTTCAAATGCAACCCGGGCGGCTGACGCCGCCGGTACACCCAGTCGCAAAAACGCCGCGAGCCGCACCCTCTCGGATACGGCTCGCGGGTCGGTGTCCGGGGCGGGGGTGAGTGGGGGTGCCCTGAGCAGCACCCTCCGCCGCTTATGGCTGCTCCTTCCGGCCTGACCAAGTTCACGCCTTCAGGTCTGTCAGGCCCCCACCCCCCTCGCCCCGTTCACCAATGCGGAATGCGGAGCGCGGATTGCGGAGTGAAGAAAAACCCGAACCGTCGCGGTTCTGTTATTCCGCACTCCCCGTTCCGCATTCCGCGCTACTTTTTCGTCTGCCCTCGGGCGAAGATGCTCGCCACGAAGTTGAGCACGTCCGTCGCACTCGAATCATTATAGCCGTGGTTGCGGATGAGGCGAGCCTTCACCACGTCGATTTTCTCCTGCGTCGCCCGGTCGACCACGTTGCTCACCAGCGTGGTCAGCTTGATGGTGTCCTTCTGGTCCTCGAACAGCTTCAGTTCCAGGGCCTTCTGGAGCCGCTCGTTGGTGCGGTAGTCGAACTTCTTGCCGTCGAGCGCCAGCGCGCCGATGTAGTTCATGATCTCGCGGCGGAAGTCGTCCTTGCGGCCCTCGGGGATGTCGATCTTCTCCTCCACGCTCCGCATCAGCCGCTCGTCGGGTTCCTCGTCGCGGCCGGTGAAGCGGTTCCGCACCTTGTCCCGCACGGTGTACGCCTTCACGTTGTCGATGTAGTTGCCGCACACGCGGGTGAGGGCCTCTTCGTCGGCCGCGATGGCCCGCTGCACCTCGTTCTTCACCACGTCCTCGTACTCCTCCCGCACCACGCTCAGCAGCTCGCGGAAGAAGCGGAACTGCTCCTCGTCCTTGATGAGGGCGTGGTGCCGCAGGCCGGCCTCCAGCTCGTGCATGACCATGAACGGGTTGATGTTGTCCTCGTCCGGGTGGGACACCAGGGCGTTGCTGATCTTGTCCTGGATGTACCGCGGGCTGATGCCGGTCATGCCCTCGTGGGTCGCCTCCTTCTTCAGGTCGATGACGTTGTCCTCGGTGAACCCCGGCAACGTCTTGCCGTTGTACAGCTTGAGCTTTTGCAGCAGGCTCAGGCTGGCGTGCTTGGGCGGGGTGAGCCGCGTCAGCACGGCCCACATGGCGGCCACCTCGACCGTGTGCGGGGCGATGTGCTTGCCCTTCACCTTGTCCACGTTGAAATCCTTCTCGTAGATCCGCACCTCGTCCCGCAGGCGGGTCACATACGGGATGTCGATCTTCACCGTGCGGTCGCGGAGGGCCTCCATGAACTCGTTGTTCTGCAGCCGCTTGTATTCCGGCTCGTTGGTGTGCCCCAGGATCACCTCGTCGATGTCCGTCTGGGCGAACTTCTTCGGCTTGATCTTGTGCTCCTGGCTGGCCCCGAGCAGGTCGTACAGGAACGCCACGTCCAGTTTGAGCACCTCGATGAACTCGACGATGCCGCGGTTGGCGATGTTCAGTTCGCCGTCGAAGTTGAACGCCCGCGGGTCCGAGTCGCTCCCGTACTCGGCGATCTTGCGGTAGTTCATGTCGCCGGTCAGTTCGGTGCTGTCCTGGTTCTTCTCGTCCTTCGGCTGGAAGGTGCCGATGCCCACGCGGTCCTTCTCGCTCAGCACCAGGCGGTACACCTTCACCTCGTTCCGGAGCATCTCCACCCAGTCGCCGTCGTACTTGGCCAGGCGGGCCTTGAACTCGAACCGGCTGTACGGGCACAGGTCGCCCTTGATCTTGATCTCGTACTGGGACGGCTTGGCGCAGCTCTCGTTCAGCGTGGCGAGCAGCTTGGCCCGGTGCTCCTCGGGCACCAGTTGGAGCGGCTCGCCGTGCATCGGGTCTTTCGCCCAGGTGCCGTCGGCGTTCTTCCAGGAGAAGCTGCACAACATGCCGGCGTCGGCCCGGCTGTACTCCTCCAGCCCCCGCTTGAGCAGCCGCGCGATGGTCGATTTGGCACTGCCGACCGGCCCGTGCAACAGAATCACCCGCCGCTCGGTGCCGTACCCCAGCGCGGCCGACTTGAACGTGTTCACCAGCTGCATGAGCGAGCGGTCGAGGCCGTAGATGCCGTCCCCGTGCCGGCCGGCGAAGTCGGTGAAGAACTTGTACCGGCTGAACTTATCCTTGTTCTCGTAGATGTCCTCGGTGCCGTGCGACATGATCATGTCGTACAGCCGCTGGAAGGCGGTGCGGGTGACTTGCGGCTGGGCGAGCACCAGGTCCAGGTACTCGGCGAACGACCCCTCCCAGTTCAGCTTCTTGAAGTCGGTCAGGTCGAGGGTCGATTTCAGGGTGTCCAGGATGGCGGCGGCGGTGGGCATTCGGGGTGTCTCCGTGGTTTCAATCCACCCCCACCGGCGAGCGCGGGGGAAACTCGGTTCAATCGCCGCGGAAGAGCCGGGGAGGGGCGACCCGGCGGGGTCGGCGAGTCACGCGAACATCGGGCACCGAATTCTAACCCGGCGGGCGTGTCGGTTCCAGTGTTGAAGGGCGGGAGTGCGGAATGCGGGCGGATCCCGGCAGGTCTGCCGGGGTGGGTTGGCTCAGGGACCAACAGATCGGGACGCGGATGAAGAGGAGGAAAGCAGGGATGAAGAGGTTCAGAAGTGAATCTCGTCCGATCCTCTTCATCCCTGCCTTCTCCGTGGCGTCCGTGTTCGGTCTGTTGAACCCGGAGACCAGCCGCCCCCGGCACGACGGCCGCGGTTCGCCCGGAAACTCCTCTTGGCGCACCGCCCTCCGGTCGGCATATAGACCCCCGCTCTTCAACGACAGACCGCTGATCGGCCCGCCCGCGTGAGGGGACGCGAGTGGGGTACGTCCGATCCGCGGAAGGGGATGTCATGCGCCGCTTCCTGCACAGGGGGCTGGTGGCCGCGGCGGTGGTCGGCCTGCCGGCCGTCGCCCTCGCCGACCCGCCCGCCGACCCGCCCTCCCGCCCGCTGCTCGACCGCCTGAACCCGTTCGGCGGGGGCGAACCGGCCCCCGGCCCCCGTGTGCGGCAGGCCGTCGGCCCGCTGTCCGATGAGGTGCTGCTGGGCGTGTTGCGATCCGAGCGGGACGCTTACATCCGCCGGATGGAAGTGTGCCTGCGGCTGAAGGAGATCGCCCTCGACGCGAAAGACGAGCGGCTGGAGGCGAAGGTGAACGAGTTGGAGCGGCAGGCGACCGCCGCCTACCACGAGCGGGTCAGCCGGGTGGGTGGCAAGTCGGGCGGGCCGCTGCCGCCCGTGCCGCCGTCGGCCACCGCGACCGCCGCGCTCGACAAGGCGCTCGGGTCGGGCGTGGCGGTCACTCCGCTGTCGTCGCCCAAACCGGCCGCCGGCAAGACGGCCACGGCGAAGGCCGGTCAGTTCAAGGAGGTGGCCCCGTGAGGAAGCTGCTCCTGGGAACGCTGCTGCTGCTGCTGCTGCCGGCGGTGGGGTGCATGATGTTCCGCCCGGTGGGGGTGTTCGACCCGACCGGCGAGGCGCGGAAGGCGGTCGGCCCCGAAGGGCTGCGTGCGGTGGAAGCCGCGGCGCGGATCCCCGACGGCCCGCCCCCGCCCGCCCCGGTGCAACTGGTGAGCGCGAGCGAGATCAGTGTTAATAGTCAGCGCGTACTGCGTGGCAATTCACTCAGCGTCATAGATACTGACCTACGTGCCGCCAATCGCGGCAGGAGCCTCCCGAACAACGAGAAACTCAATTGGGGATTTCGGTGCG
>JANNQE010000809.1:0-7263 GCA_031441625.1 Planctomycetia bacterium | reverse complement strand
GGGGGGGGGGTGGGTTCCCTTTTGGGGGGCCGGCTCTGGCGGTTCGGGGTTTATGAGGGTCCGCTCTGGCTGCGTGCGGGCCACCCTGACCGACAGCCACCGCGTCCGTCAGCACCTCGTCCAGAGCCACGTTCATCGCCGGCGACAGCGGCACTTCGGGAATCAGCCGCCACGGGAGTTGTTTCCAGGTCGCCGTCAGCCGGTCGATCTCGTCCGACGTGAACGCGCCGATGCGGTCCATCGCCGGGGCGTCGTGCAAATCCGGTTGCCCCGTGACGGCCCGCCGGACGGCCACGGCAATCGCTTCGGGCGACGTGCCCAACAGTTCCACGCCGAAGGGAATAGCAGTGCGAACACGGGCGGCGAGGGCGGGCACGTCCAGGTCGGCCGGGGCGTTGGTCAGTTCGGTGGAAATGGCGGCGAGCACCTCGGCCGCCCGCAGATCCGGGTGGACGAAGAAGTCGCCGTGAACGCGAACGGCGGCAAGGCGGTGGGCGACCACTTCGAGGGTCACGCTCACCAGCTTGCCGCCGGGGGTCTTGCACTCGCCGGTCATGGGGTCTTCCTGGCGAACGGCCGGTGTGAACCGGCCGGTGCTTGCGCGATCCCAAGCACCGGCCGGTTCACTCCGGCCGTTCGCCCTGATCTCAATACACACTGTTCGGGTCGGTCTTGCCGCCGGCGGTCGCCACCCCGCCGCCGTATCGCGCGTGCCACCCGTCGCTCGCCCGCATGCCGTGCAGGTCGTCGGTGGTCAGCCCGTACTTGGCGAACCACGGGGTGCCCGTCTTCACGATGGCGTCCGTCTCCGTCACCCGCCGCACGCACTCCGTCTCGGCGAACTTCTGCCGCTCGGCCGGCGTCTTGTACTCGAAGAACTCCTTCCAGAACGCCCGCCCGCCGAGGATGCCGCTCGCCCCCGCCTTCATCGCCATCTCGACTTGCTTCTTGTACTTGTCGTAGTCCACGCCGGCGCTCAGCAGCACCCACGGCTTGACGCACACGTCGTTCAGCTTCTTCAGGTTGTCCATCAGTTGCGCGTCGCTCTCCACGCCCATCGTGCCGGGGAACTCGGCCTTGTAGATGTCGCAGTACCGGCTCAGGTAGTGGGCGGTGTCGATCACCGTACTCGCCTTCCGCTTCAGCACGCTCTCGCTCTTGGCGTCCTCGCCGTTGTACGGGAAGTGCAGCGGCTCCAGCAGGAACAGGATGTCGTGCTTGAGGCACTCGTCGTGCATCTGCATGGTGAACTGGAAGTTCCGCTCGGCGCTATCGAACTCGCCCGGCTCGAACTGGGCGAGCAGCTTCACGGCATCGGCCCCGCACCGCTTGATCTTGCCCACGCCCCAGCCCGGCTCGACCGCCCCGATCGGCGCGCCCGCGGCGTTCTTCTCCCCGCCCGACACCTCCACCCGGATGAGCAGGCCGGTGGTGGCCGGCACCGCGTGCGCCGCCACCGTGCTCCAGTACCCATACTTCCCGTCCACCAGCAGGCCGGAGCAGTGGGGGGCGAGCGCGCGGGAGAGCATCACCTTGGCGTCGCTGATCTCGGCGAAGGTGGGCTCCTTGCCCGTCGCCTTCTTCATCATTGAGATCATACTGCCGTTCTGGTCGGTGGCGACCATGGTCAGCGTGCCGTTGGCGTTGCTGATGCGCTGTAGGCCGCGGAGCTTGCCGGGGGTGAGGCCGAGGCCCATCAGCCGGGTGACGGAGTGGTGCATAAGGAACGAAACTCGCGGAGATCGGAGAGGGTCTGAAGCGGCTGTCTTACTGTCGAGACACTTCGCGGGCAACCGGCGGTATGATGGCACCATCCCCGGAGGGTCCTCCCATGAGTGCCGTGCCGAAGCGCAAGCTGACCCCCGCCGAGTACCTGGCCATCGAGAAGAAGGCCGAATTCAAGAGTGAATTCTTCAACGGCGAGATGTTCGCCATGGCCGGGGCGAGTGGCCGGCACGTCGATGTCACCGCGAACCTGACAGCCGAGTTGCACACGCGGTTGAAGGGCGGGCCGTGTCGCGTTCGCGGGAACGATCAGCGGGTCTTGGTGGACCGCACGGGCCTGTACACCTACCCGGACCTGCTCATCGTGTGCGGACGTCCGGAATACACCGCAGAGGATTCGGACACCCTCACCAACCCCCGCGTGGTGGTGGAGGTGCTGTCCGAGAGTACCGAGAGGTACGACCGCACCACCAAGTTCGGCCACTACCAGCAGATCCCGTCGGTGCAGGAGTACATCCTGGTCGCGCAGAACGAACCCCGGTGCGAGCGGTATGTACGGCTCGACACGGGCGAGTGGGCGGTCGCGTCGTTCGTCGGGCTGGAAGCGGTGCTGGCCCTCGCATCGGTGCCTGTGCACGTGCCCATGAGCGACATCTACGCCGGCGTCGAGTTCCCCGACCCCCCGCCCGTGTGAGTGGAACAGCCCCCGCTTCGTAGAATCGCCCCCATCGGTTCGCACCACACTCGGGGTCACTCGGATGGACACCATCAGCGTCGCGGCGGCCCGCAAGGTCGAGGCCGTCGGCCGCACCGTTCGCCTGTGCGGGTGGGTCCGCACACGCCGCGACTCGAAGGGCGGGTTCAGCTTCGTCGAGGTGAACGACGGGTCGTGCCAGGGGAACGTGCAGGTGGTGGCGGCGGGCGAGTTGCCCAACTACGAGGGCGTGGTGAAGAAGCTGACGGTCGGGGCGAGCGTGGCCGTCGAGGGGGAGGTGAAGGCGTCGCCGGCGAAGGGGCAGGCGACCGAGATCCACGCCACCAAAGTGGACCTGCTCGGGGACGCCGACGCCGACACGTACCCCCTGCAAAAGAAGGGGCACACCTACGAGTTCCTCCGCACTATCGCCCACCTACGGCCCCGCACGAACACGTTCGGCGGCATCGCCCGCCTGCGGCACCGGGTGTCGAAGACGACCCACGACTTCTACGACGAGCGGGGGTTCCTGTACGTCCACACCCCGATCATCACCGCCAGCGACTGCGAGGGCGGCGGGGAACTTTTTCGCGTCACCACCATTGACCCGGACAAGCCGCCGAAGGCGGACGGCAAGACCGACTACGCCCGCGACTTCTTCGGCAAGCCGGCGTTCCTGACGGTGAGCGGGCAGCTTCAGGCGGAGGCGTTCGCGTGCGGGCTGGGCAAGGTGTACACGTTCGGGCCCACCTTCCGCGCCGAGAACTCGAACACCCCGCGGCACCTGGCCGAGTTCTGGATGATCGAGCCGGAAGTGGCCTTCGCCGACCTGACTGACAACATGAACCTGGCCGAGGCGTTCCTCAAGCGGATCGTGACCGACGCCCTGGCGCAGTGCGACGAGGACTTGAAGTTCTTCGCCGAGCGGGTGGACAAGGGGCTGTTCGACCGCCTACACGCCGTCACCACCCAGCCGTTCCTGCGGGTGTCGTACACCGAGGCGGTGGACATCCTCACGAAGAGCGGCAAGACGTGGGAGTACCCCGTGACGTGGGGGTCGGACCTGCAATCGGAACACGAGCGGTTCCTGACCGAACAGCACTTCAAGCAGCCGGTCATCCTCTACGACTACCCGCGGACGCTGAAGCCGTTCTACATGCGGGTGAACGACGACGGCAAAACGGTGCGGGCGATGGACGTGCTGGTGCCGGGGGTGGGGGAGATCATCGGCGGGAGCCAGCGGGAGGAGCGGCTGGACGTGCTGGAGATGCGGATGAAGGAGCAGGGGCTCCACCCGGACGGGTACAGTTGGTACTCCGACCTGCGACGGTACGGCACCGTCCCGCACGCCGGGTTCGGGCTGGGGCTGGAGCGGACGCTCCTGTTCCTCACCGGCATGGCGAACATCCGCGACGTGATCCCCTTCCCCCGCACGCCGGGGAATGCGGAGTATTGACAGCGGGGTAGAATCGTACCGGAGGAACTGCCATGCCGCTCCGCGACCACTTCCGCCCGCCGGTGAGCAAACGCAGCTCGTGGGAGGGCTTCCACGCCATGTGGCCAACGGAGATGATCCGGCGGGTCCAGGCTCAGTTGCCCTCTGGTTTCGTGGCCGAGCCGCGGGTGCATCTGGGCGCGATGTACGAGATCGACGTGTCCACCTACGAGACCGACGACGCCCCCGGCTTCCAACCGGCCCCCAACGACGGCGGGGTGGCGACCCTGCCGTGGGCGGTCGCCGAGCCGACGGTGGCGGTGGAGACCGAACCGGCCGGCGAGTACGAGTACGCCGTGAGGGTGTACGACGCCGACCGCGAGCGGACGCTGGTGGCGGCCGTCGAGATCGTCAGCCCGGCGAACAAGGACCGCCCGCTGAGCCGGACGCTGTTCGTCGCCAAGTGTGCCGAGATGATCCGTCGCGGGGTGGCGGTGAGCGTCATCGACCTCGTCACCGTCAAGCACTTCAACCTGTATGCCGAACTGATGGCAGTTCTCGGCCACCCGGCGGCCGACCCCATGAGCGCCGACCCGCCCCCGACTTACGCCGCCTCGTGCCGACAGGTGGAGCGTGGCGACAAGACGGTGCTCGAAACGTGGTCCCACACGCTCGCCGTCGGTCGGACGCTGCCGACGTTACCGCTCTGGTTGTCGGACACCCTCTCCATTCCGCTCGACCTGGAAGGGAGCTACGAGCAGGCGTGCCGCGACCTGCGGATACCATAACTCCGACTGACACTCTTGGTTCACCCCGCCGAGGTCGCACCCGTGGCCGAACCATCGGACTCGCAAGACCCGCCCGACCCGCCGCCGACGGCCCACCGCGCCGACGACGAGTCGGGGTACGACTCCGGCTCCGACGCGCGGTACGATTCGGTCGAGGACAACCGCCTTGCCGACGACGCGGCCAAGCGCCGCCGCCGGACCATCCTCGTCGTCGTCCTCGTGTCCACCCTCCTGCCGCTCGCCGTGTGCGGCCTGCTGGCCGGCGCGTGCGCCCTCATGCTGGGGGCCGGATGAGCACCCGCGACTACACCTTCCTGGGCACCACCCACAGCCTGTGCCCGCACTGCCGGCGGCGGGTGGACGCCAAGATCGTCGTCCGCGACAAGCGGGTGTACCTGCGGAAGCGGTGCCCGGAGCACGGGGCGTTCGATGACTTCGTCTGTTCGGATGTGGACTACTGGGACCGCAACGAGTTCGCCCGCCCCGCCCGCCAGCCGAAGAAGTACGCCACCGAATCCGATAAGGGCTGCCCGCACGACTGCGGCATCTGCCCCGAGCACGAGCAGCACACCTGCGTCGCCCTGGTGGAGATTACCACCGGGTGCAACCTGAAGTGCCCCATGTGCTTCGCCGAGAGCGGGCCGGGCGGCACGCACGTGAGCTTCGACACGTTCACCGGCATGGTGGACCGGCTGGTCGAGATGGAAGGCGTGGCCGACGTGCTGCAAATCTCCGGCGGCGAGCCGACCCTTCACCCCGACTTGCCCCGCATGGTGCGGTACGCCTACGAGCAGCCGATCCAGGCGGTGATGATCAACACCAACGGCATCCGGCTGGCGAAGGACCGGCGGCTGGTGGAAGCGCTCGCCCCCATGCGCGACCGGCTGGAAATCTACCTCCAGTTCGACGGCTTCGACCCGGCCACGCACAAGGCGCTCCGCGGCGAAGAGCTGCAAGACGTGAAGCGGGCGGCGCTGGAAGTGCTGTCCGAGTTCGGCATCCGCACCACGCTCGTGTGTACCGTGGCGGCGGAAACGAACCTGCACGAAGTCGGGGCGGTGCTGACGTTCGGGCTGAGTCAGAAGATCGTGCGGGGCGTGAGCTACCAGCTCGCCACTTTCTGCGGGCGGCACACGCGGCCGGAGGATTTGGAGAACCGGGCGACCATGCCCGACCTGGTGAAAGGGCTGGTGAATCAGACCGCCGGGATGCTGGAAGTGACCGACTTCATGCCGCTGCCGTGCGCCCACCCGAACTGCCACATGCTCGCGTACCTGTACCGCGGCGACGGCGGGGTGACGCCCATCAACCGGCTGATCGACGTCCGCCCGCACCTCGATTTGATCGCCAACAGCATCGTGTACACGCCGGCGCGGGGGAAGCTGATCGCGGCGGCGGTGCTGAGCAGCGTGGGCGACTGCGGCTGCGGCCCGAGCGGGTGCGGCCCCACGCCGACTCCCGAGTCCGACTTCCTCGCCAAAGCGCTCGCCGAGCAACTGAACGGCGAGCAGGTGTTCCGCGTCACGCTCACCAGTTTCCTCGACGCGCACACGTTCGACACCCGGCAGGCGATGAAGTGTTGCATCGCCCACGTGCTGCCGAGCGGACACGTGGTGCCGTTCTGCACGTACAACACGCTCTACCGCGACGGCCACCTGCCGCTCCCCCCGCTGGCGGATCGCGTGAACCCGCCTGCCCGCAAGCCGCTGGTCGTGACCAATTGAGTCAGGAGGTTCGACAAAACGGACACGGATGAGGAGGATGAAAACAGGGATGTCGAAGATCCGAAAAGACTGAGTCCGTCTGATCCTCTTCATCCCGGCCTTCATCCTCTTCATCCGTGTCCCTCCTGTCCGACCCTTCATGCCCCCACTCGAACTCCCACGCCTGCTGTACGCCCTGTTCATGCTCCTCGCGGCGGGGGTGTTCCTGCTCCTCCGCTGGCGGATGCCCAAGAACCCGGCCGTCGCCGCCCTCTCGCGCGGGCAGCGGTTCGCGCTCGCCGCCGCCGGGTTCGTCGGCGGGGTGTTCGCCGCCAAACTGCCCTTCCTGATCGGGGCCGACAGCACGTTCATCCCCTGGCTGGCCGACGGCAAGACGATCACCACAGGGCTGATCGGTGCGTACCTGGCGGTGGAAGGGGTGAAGCTGTTCCTCGGGGTGAAGGTGAAGACGGGCGATTCATTCGCGCTGCCCTTAGCCGCCGCCATCGCCATCGGCCGGTGGGGGTGCTTCTTCAACGGCTGCTGTGACGGGGTGGAAACGAGCCTGCCGTGGGGCGTGGACTTCCGCGGCGACGGCCTGCCCCGGCACCCGACGCAGATCTACGAGAGTTTGTTTCACCTGAGCATGGCGGCGGTGGTGCTCGCCTTGTTGAAACTGAACTGGCTGACCGGGCACCGGCTGCAACTGTACCTGATCGCGTACTCGGCGTACCGCTTCGTGAGCGAGTTCATCCGCCCCGAGCCGGAGTGGGTGTGGGGGCTGACGTTCTACCAGTGGGCCGCGGCGGTGTTGGGCGTGGGCCTCAGCGTGCAATGGGTGTGGGAGGAACTGGCGAAACGGCGGCCGAAGTCGAGCCCAAGCGGCACCCGACCGTAGGTCGTAGTCGAGCGACCGCG
>JANNQE010000808.1:0-3813 GCA_031441625.1 Planctomycetia bacterium | reverse complement strand
CAGAACTGGCTCGCTGGGGCCAACTGCGTAACTCGTATTCGTGTTCATTACGGACGAGGAGATCGAACACCCGCGGTCGATCAACTGCGCGTTGTACTGGCTGCACTACCTGGGCACCATCGAGTACCGCATCTAGGAATGCAACCACCCCGCCGCGGAGCGGCGACCGATGTTAGCCAGGGGTGAAGTGAGCCGCAGGCGAACGGAACCCCTGGAACACCGGCAACCCAACCACCCGAGCCGCGGAGCGGCGACAGACGGAACCACCCCGATGCCGTCGTCGTACCTGAGCCTGCACTACCACTTGGTGTTCTCGACCAAACACCGTGAACCGCTGATCACCCCCGACATCAAGCCCCGGTTGTACGAGTACCTCGGCGGCATGGTTCGCGGTCTCGGCGGGCAACTGCTGATCGGCAACGGGATGCCGGATCACGTTCACCTGCTGGTGCGGTTGGGGGCGACACGGGCGCTCGCGGACGTCCTCCGTGACCTGAAGGCCGGGTCGTCGAAGTGGGTTCACGACACGTTCCCGACGATGGCCGGGTTCGGCTGGCAGACCGGATACGGGGCGTTCGTGGTCGGTCGCACGGAACTGGACGTGTTGCGGCGGTACATTGAACAGCAGGAGGAACACCACCGCGAGAATACGTTCCAGGAGGAGTTCGTCGAGTTGCTGGAAGCCCACGGGGTCGAGTACAAACCGCGGTACCTGTGGGAATGATCTGTCGCCCCTCCGGGGCTTGTGCTTGTTCGCTTCGTGTCCAGGGGTTCCGCTCGCCTTCGGCTCGCTCCACCCCTGGCTAACATCGGTCGCCGCTCCGCGGCTTGTGGGTTCTTGGGTTCGCCATCCAGGGGTTCCGCTTCGCTCCACCCCTGGCTAACATCGGTCGCCCCTCCGGGGCGAAACAAGGGTTCGCATGGCCCCGCCCGTCGACATCCCGTTCCCCGGCATCCACCCCCGCGTCGGCGAGCAGGTGCTCACCGTCGATCCGGGCGTGTACCCCATCCGCCCGTCCGACGGCTTCCCCGCCGCCGCCTACGCCGCCCTCGTCTTCTGGCCCCGCACCTACGGCAACTGGCTGACCGTGCAGGCCGAACTCGACACCGGCGGACGCTTCAACGGTTCGCCCAAAGACCTGATCGACGCCCTCCAGCGGCACAAGGTGGAGCACACCGCCCTCGCCCAAGAGGTGGCGAACGAAGAGTGGGTGATGGCCCACCACTTCCTCGTCGGGAGCGTGCCGGCGGGGGCGGGCGTGCGGCTGCGGGTGGGCGTGGACACGAACAACAAGAAGTTCCTCGACGCCGTGCAAGACCCGCCCGACGACGGCCTGCCGGTGCCCATCTCCATCGTGTACTTCGACGCCACCGCCCCGCAGGCCGACGGCCAGACCGTGCGGTTCATCCTGCACCCGGCCACGCCCGTGAGGGCCAGTCGCGCGCTGATGGCACTGGATGTCGGCAACACCAGCACGTCGGCCGCCATGCTCGACCCGTGGGAGCGTGACGGCGACCCCCGCCCCCTCACCCACCGCATCCCCATGCTCGGCGCGCGACCCGTGCCCGGTCGCGGCGGGAGCATCGGCTTCGCCGACCCGAAGGCCGCACCAATCCCCAGCGAGCTGCGGTTCACGCAGTTCCGCACGTGGTACCCGGCCGGTACGCAACTGCCGAACACCCGCGTGTTCCCCGACCTGCTGTTGTTCCCGGATGACGACCTGCCGAACGCGGTGGACTACTTCGCCGGCGAGTTGGCCCGCGCCGCCGGCGTGTCGGCCCGCAGCGTGATGATCGGTGCGAAGCGGATGGCCGCCAGTCGCCCGAAGGCGAAAGACCCCCGCAACCCGACCGGGCAGACCGACTTCCCGACGTACCCCGTCACTGCCCCCCACCGGCTGATTCCGGAGCCGACCGGCGAGACGACCGACCTGCCGAACGCGACCATCCAAGTGGACGTGCGCGGCCCGCTCGAGTTGCTCGCCGCCCGGTTGTTTCAGCACTTCCGCGAGGCCCGCAAGGAGTGGCCGCTGAAGGTGGCGCTGACGTACCCGACGACGTACTCGCGGTACGAGTTGCAGTCGCTGCGGCGGGCGGTACAGAAGGGCTGGCTGCGGATGCAGGCGTTGCGGCAACAACCCGGCCGCGACATCCCCGGCAACGACCGCGAGCTGAACGAGGTCGGCCGGCAACTGCAAGCGGTCGTGTCCGGGCCGATGGACCTGGACACGCAGAGCCGCGACCCGGTCATTCAACTGCTACTCGACGAGGCGAGCGCCGCCGCGTTCTTCTTCCTGCACCGCAAGATTTTCGAGGAGATCGACGGCGGGCTGGCGGCCTTCCGCTACCTGTACGAGCACGGGCTGAACATGCTGCTGTACGACTGCGGCGGCGGCACCACCGACATCGCGCTCGTGAAGGCGGTCGTCGAACCGGACGTTCGCACGTTGCGAATTACGGTGTTGCGGCGGAGCGGGGTGCGGACCTTCGGCGGAGACGACATCACCCGCCAGGTGTGCCGGCTGCTGAAGGCGAAGCTCCAGTATCAGATCGCACTCGACCGCAAGAAGCCGCTTCAGACCGCCCCGCCGATCACCCCGGTGAAGCCGCCGACGGACCCCGCCGGGTGGAAGGCGCTCGCCGCCGAGTTGGAAAAGTTCATCGCCGACATGTCCGCCGCCGACTCGCAAGACTTGCTCGTACCCACCAAGACGCCGCCGGGGCAAGCGCCGACCGAAGACCGCCGGGCCGCGTCGCTCGACCTGTGGCGGATGGGCGAGCAGATGAAGTACACGCTCTCGCAGGAGAAGACGCCGACCGGCCCGCAGTCGGCCACCTTCACCCCCGGCGAAGCCCGCCTGCCCCCGCTCGAACGCGACACGAACACGCTCACCCGCGCCGTCCTGCCGGCCGACCCGCAGCAACTCGCCCAGTTCAAGCGGAAGCTCGAAACGGTCAGCGTCAACCGCATCGAGATCGACGCCCTGGTGTACGAGCCGATCATGCGGAGCATCGCCAACTGCAACAAGCTGATCGCCGACGTGTTCGAGAGCCGGCTCGGTGCCGACGAGATGCCCGAGGAGGTTCACTGGGTGGTGGCGAGCGGGAACGCGGTGCGGTATCCGGCCATTCAACAGGCGTTGCGGAGGCACCTGGCGGTGCCGTTCCTGGACGACCCGTCGCGGTTCACCTTCGACCCCGACAACGCGAAGGACGCCACCGCGAAGGGGGCGGTGCTGGCCCTCGCCGCGATGGAGGCCCAGGCCGAGCAGATCGACCCGAAGTTCGATTCCGACTTGGCGGATCGGTTGCCGTTCGACGTGGGCTTCCGCGACCTGCGGGTGGGCATGGTGAAGGTGCTGTTCGAGGAGCACAAGCGGTATCTGGATTTGAAGACCCGCGAGCCGGTGAAGATCCTGCTGGCCGAGGTGAGCAAGCAGGGCGTGACGGCGAAGCGGTTCGTGCTCCTGCGGCGGTTCCCCGGCGACACCGGGTTCACCAACTTCCTGGCGTTCGAGTTCCCCGACGGCATCCAGGGGCCGCACCTGAGCGTGCTGTACGACGACGAATCGGAGTTCGAGTTCCGCGTGCTCGACGGCGCGGGCAACGAAGGCGCGGCGGTGGACCTGACCGCCGGCGACACCTATCAGGCACCGGCCCAACGCGGCGACATCTAGTCTTGTTCCCCTCTCCCCTGGGGGAGAGGGGTTAGGGGTGATTACGGGGCAGGCGCTGTCTCTTGGCTGGGGCTTCTTTCGACATTGACGGGAGGATGTTCGTCACTATTTCAATCAAAAAGGTAGGGTGTCGACC
>JANNQE010000807.1:0-3470 GCA_031441625.1 Planctomycetia bacterium | reverse complement strand
ACCACCCCCACCTCCGGGGTGTCCTGGCCTGGTTCAACCTCGCGGATCGCGGTTCCATTCCCCCTCCCCCAGGGGGGAGGTCGGCGGACCCGTGAGCCGTCGGTGTCCCAGGTGGAGAGGTGAAGGCCTTCGTGTGGTCGGCAGTGGGAAACGTATCTGGTCCCCCTCTCCCGCAAGGGGAGAGGGGGACCTAAAATGCCCGCCGCCCTCGCCCTCGCGGACGTTCAGCAGTCGTGGGACACCCGCGACCCGCAGTTCGTTCAACTCCTCTCACAGTTCAGCACCCAATCCGACCCGACGCCCGAGACACCGATCCGCGACGGGGCACCCACGTTCGACCGGTGGCTGCAATACCTGCGGAGTTGGGAGTTCAAAAAGAAGAGCAAGGACGAGCAGCGGGCGGCGCGAGTGGAGCGGTTGAAGGCCGTCGAAGCGCCGACCGCTGAGGTGCCGCTGCCGGATCGCCTGAAATCGCACGAGATCATTGACGCCCTCTGGCGATCGCCCGACCCGCTGGCCCGCGACTGCCTGTTGCGTGTGATCGCCGAGTGCCCGCTGGTGTACGGGCCGTGGCGGGCGCTCAAAGCGATCTTCAAAGAGGCGGAGGCGAAGAACGACACGGAGGTGTACGGGGCGCTCGCCGCCCGATTCGACGCGGCTCTCAGCGGGCGGGGCGGTATTGTGATGAGTGGTCCGGGTGGACCCAAAGGAGTGAGCGGCGCGACTCTCGCCTACCTCAGCCGTCGGGCGTGGCGATACCTGCGGCGGGTCGGTCAACAGCTTCCCGCCACCTACGCCGATGTCGCCGTCGATGTTCTGATGCGGTACACGGACGACACCAACTTCCAAAGCACATGGGTGCTGAACCACATCTTCTACCACGACAAGAAGAACTACGGCCGCAGCGGGTTCCGCTTCGGCTACCGCGAGAAGCCGAGTGCCAGCGACATCAAGCACCGGGCGTTCGGCGACCTGTGGAAGCGCAGCCCGCGACCGCTTTTCACGCTCCTCGAACGCGCACAGTGCGACCCCGTCCGCGAGTTCGCCGCCGCCGGATTGAAGGCCGATTTCAAGACGGTGCTGCGAGACGTGGAACCCGATTGGGTCATCCGCCTCTTGACGGTGCCGAGCGGGGCGGTTCACGACTTCGTGGTGTGGATCCTTCAGAACGTGCCGAAGTTCGAGCAGGGCGAGTTCCGCAAGTTGAAGTTGCACGAGCCGGTGCTGCGGCTGTTCGACTCGCCTTCGCAAGAGGCCCGCAAGTACGCCGCCGCCTATGCTCGCACCCACGCCCGCGATTTGAAGGTGGATGAACTCGTCCCGCTTTTCGGCAACGACAACGACGCCGTGCGGAAATTGGCCCGCGACCTGTTGAGCGAGAAAGACCCGCGGAAGGAGGTCGGGCTGGAGGCGTGGGGCCGGCTGCTGGAGATGAAGCACGGGCACGACTTCGCCGTGGAGGTGCTCACCAAGTCGTTCGGCGCGAAAGACCTGACGCCGGAGTGGTTCACCGAGCGACTCCTCGCCCCGTCCGCACAGGCCCGCGAGTTCGCCCAGAAGCACCTGCCGAAGGTGCATTCGCCCAAAGACCTCGGCACCGCGTTCTACGTCAGCCTGGTCAGGCGCACCGACCCGGCGAATGACGACCACCGGAAGGCGGCCGAGTGGGCGGTGGACGAACTCGGCAAGCTGGACATGAATGCCGTCCCCATTGAGGACCTCCGCTGGCTGGACCAGTACCCGCTCACCGGCGATGCGGTGGACAAGCAGATCGCGAAGGGGCGGCTGAAACCCCACACCTTCGGGATGGATTTCCTGAAAATGCTGGCGTACAACCCCGACTGGGAGTCGTCGGCGTGGCTGGCCGACTTCCGGGCCAAGAACGGCCAGTGGGCGAAGGACCTCACGTTTGACGAGCAGGAATCCGAGAACCTGCTCCAGATGTTCGCCGACGTGCGGGCGTTCACCACCGCCGACCTGGGGTTCGACTGGCTGCTTTCGCTTGCCGGCCGGCCGGAAGCGAAGTACCACTCGTTCGCCAGCGAGCGGATGATTCGCACCTTCAGTCCGGCGGACTTCGCCGGAAAGCCGTCAGCGGTCAGCAATCAGACGACAGCAAGCACGGTCGATTTGGGGCGGAAGACGTTCCTGTTCACCGGCAAACTGAAGAGCATGAAGCGGGACGAGGCTGAGGCGAAGGTGAAGGCGGCGAACGGCGTGGCGTCGGGGTCGGTGACGAAGACGCTGCATTATCTGGTGGTGGGCGACGACGGCTCGCCGCTGTACGGCCAGGGGAAGAAGGGCGACAAGCAAGTGAAGGCGGAGGGGCTGAACGCGGCCGGCGCGAACATCGCCGTCATCTCCGAGACGGCGTTCCTCCAGATGGTGAGCGGCGTGCAACTGGCCGCGGCCGACGCCGACAGCACGACCGCGGGGTGTGAACGCCTGTGGGCCATGGCCACCGCCCCCGGTGCCGCCGACGCCCCGCTCGCCGCCTTCGCCCGCAACTTCGTGCGGTTACATCACAAGCCGATTGCCACAGCCGAGACGGGCAAAGGCCCCGACCCCGGCACCGAAGTGCCCGACAGCTTCCTGACGTGGCAGAAGTTTTTCCCGCTGCTGAGCGAAACCCGCAAGCCGCTCCGCGATTTCGCCCTGGAGTTCTGCGAACACAACTTCGCACGGTGGAATCCGCCCGCCGATGACCTGCTGGCGATGAGCGAAATCCCGTTCGTGGACGTGCGGCGGTTCGTGGCGAAGGCGCTGCTCGCCGAGACCGGCAAAGAGACGGCGGGGTATCGGCTCGACCCGGCGAAGCTCGCGGCGGAAGCCGTCTACCGCTTCTGCGAATCGGGCGACGAGGAGACGCGGGCGCTGGGCATGGAGTTAATCCGCCGGCTGCCGAAACTGCGGGTGCCGGAGGAACTGTTCCGCCTGACCGAGTCGCCGGATCGCAAGGTGCGGGCGTTCGTCATCCGTTCGCTCTGGCAGGTGTACCGCGACCGCGGGTTGACCGAACTGTGGAAGCCGCCGATCCCGCCCAAGCCGACGGTGGGGACGAAAGCGAAGAAGGACGCCGCCAAGCGTGAGGCGGAGCAGGGCACCGGCGTGCCGGCGAAGCCGACCAAGCCGCCGGCCGAAAGGCCGACGCTGGCCGACTTCCTGCGGCGGGTGCTGTTCGAGTTGCCACCCGGTCCGCCGGAGAAATCGCGTGTGGCAATGGGCGACACCGAAGCCGCGGCGACACCGGGTGGTGACGACGACGACAGCGAAGACGTGAAGCCGACGGGCAAAGTGGAACGGCAGGTGTCGCTCAAGCCGATCCCGGCTCGGCGGGCGAAGCTCCAAGTTGCTTCTGCTAGCCCTCACGAGCATCAAGAAAACATCGTCCGCATTGAATTGAGACAACTGCGGAGTAGGTACGACGCCATCCAACCGAATCAGCAGAACTGATGCAGGTTGTCCGACCA
>JANNQE010000806.1:0-1920 GCA_031441625.1 Planctomycetia bacterium | reverse complement strand
GGGGGGGGGGCACTCACCCGGACACCCCCTTCCCGGTTCCACCCACCCCTGCCGTTCCCACGCCCGTTCCATATCTTGACAGGACCTTTCCCCCGCCGTGCCGTCGCCCGCCCGCAGTCATGCACGTACGCCGCGGAATCGCCGTCTGTCCTGGGATCGCCATCGGTCCCGCCCTGGTGCTCGACACCGAGGGCGTCCGCATCCCGATTCAGATCGTCCCGCACGATCAGGCCGAGGCCGAGGTGGTCCGCCTGCGGGCGGCCGTCGAGGAGGCCAAGCGGGAGTCGGCCGAGCGGCAGGTCGAACTGACCCGCAAGCACGGGCGGGTGATCGGCGACATCTTCGAGGCGAAGAGCGGGCTGTTCGACGACGCCAAGCTGATCGGCGGGATCGAGCACCTGGTGCAAGCGAAGGACTACTCGGCCGAGTACGCCGTCAGCCGGTACGTCCGCGACATCCTGAAGCGGCTTGACGCCGCCTCGCACCTGCCTCAGGCCGCCCGGTTGCGTGGCGACTACGTCGACTTCGAGCGGCACCTGTTCGAGCTGCTCCGCGGAGACCGGCGGGAACCGCTCGTCGCGCTCGACGAGCCGGTGGTGGTGCTGGCCAACGACCTGACGCCGAGCGAGACGGCCGAACTCGACCCGAAGCTGGTGTTCGCCCTGGCCACCGAGAGCGGCGGGGCGACCAGCCACACGGCCATCCTCGCGGGGGCGCTCGAAATCCCGGCGGTGGTGGGCGTCGGCCGGTTCCTGACGGACGTGTCGGGCGGCGACACGGTGATCGTGGACGGGAACAACGGCCTCATCATCATCGACCCGGACGAGGCGACCATCGCCCGGTACGAGAAGGCCCGGCGGCTGGAGCGGAGCAAGAGCGGCGAGCACCGCGTGCAGTCGCGGAACGTGCCCGGCGTGACCCGCGACGGCGTGCGGGTGACGATGCTCGGGAACATCGAGTTCCCGTCCGAAGCCCGCGCCTGCCTGGACCGCGGGGCGGAGGGCGTGGGGCTGTACCGCACCGAGTTCCTGTACATCCACAAGTCGCACGACCCGACCGAAGAGGAGCACTACGAGGCGTACAAGGCGGTGCTCACCGAAATCGGCCCCGACCGGCCGGTGGTCATCCGCACGCTGGACCTGGGCGGGGACAAGTTCACCCACACGTCGGGCGTGGTGGCGCACGAGAAGAACCCGTTCCTCGGGTTGCGGAGCGTGCGGCTGTGCCTGCGGAACCTGCCGCTGTTCAAGACGCAACTGCGGGCCATCCTGCGGGCGAGCGTGTACGGCGACGCGCGGATCATGTTCCCCATGATCTCCACCGTCATGGAGCTGCGGCAGTGCAAGGGCATCCTCCGCGAGGTGCAGGAAGACCTGGAGGAGGCGAGAATCCCCTTCAAACCGGACGTGCCGGTCGGTACCATGGTCGAGGTGCCGTCGGCCGCGATCATGGCCGACGTGCTGGCCAAGCAGGTGAACTTCTTCAGCATCGGGACGAACGACCTGGTGCAGTACACCCTGGCGGCCGACCGGAACAACGAGGCGGTGGCCGACCTGTATAGCGCCGCCGACCCGGCCGTGCTGCGGCTGATCGACCGCGTGGCCAAGGCCGCCGCCGCCGCCGGAGTTGCGGTGAACGTGTGCGGGGAGATGAGCGGCGAGCCGATGTTCGCTCCCCTCCTCATCGGCCTGGGGGTCCGCCAACTGAGCATCACCCCGCGAAAGATCCCGGACATCAAGCGGGTGGTGCGGTCCGTCGCCCTGCCCGACTGCCAGAAGGTGGCCGCGGAGTGCCTGTCTCTGGAAACGGCCAGCGAAGTCACCCGCTACCTGAGAGATCACCTGCGTCGCGTCCTGCCGGACGCGAACGACTGAGTGAAGTGTTCTGCGAAGTGGTCCACTCACTCCGTGAGTGGTACTC
>JANNQE010000805.1:0-9360 GCA_031441625.1 Planctomycetia bacterium | reverse complement strand
GCGGTGTGAACCGCCGGGTGTTTCGAGCCACCCGGCGGTTCACACCGCCGGTTCGCCCGGTAGGGGATCCCCCATGCCGAAAAAGGACGCGGCCAAGTTCCTGCTCCGGCTCGACCCGGCGGTGATGGCGGCGGTGAAGCGGTGGGCCGAGGCCGAGCTGCGGTCGGTCAACGGGCAAATCGAGTACGCCCTGCGGGACGCACTCGCCCGCCGCGGGGTGAAGTTGAGCGCCCCGGAAGAAGAGGGAGAAGGTGAGCCGCCCTTTGAGGCGAACGGCGCGACGTGAGTCCGCCGGTTCCGGGTGAACCGGCGGCGTCAGCCGCCTGGGTGATGAAGCACTCACGGGCTGACGCCCGCGGTTCACCGGAAGTCCCCATAGCGTGGGTGCGGAATGCCCCGAAGGGGCATCTTCTGTCAGCCCAGGTCGGAGCGAGCGAAGCGAGCGGAGGCCTGGGAACGACGGTGAGAAATGTTCGGCCCTGAAGGGGCCGGTTCAATTGAACCGGCCCCTTCAGGGCCGAACGGTTCGCGTCTCGCCGACCCCAGGCCTTCGGCCTGGGCTGACAGAACTCGCCCCGTTGGGGCGAAAGTGACCGTTCACGCCGGCAGGGGTCGCTTGAAGACGGCGACAACATCCCGAGTCTCCCCGCGGCCCATGTTAGTGTCGAATGCCGACACCAGCTCCCAACCATCTTCTCCGAGACGGTTCATTTCGTTGGTGAAGATTCCGAAGTCCACCTTACCTCCTACGAACCATCCGGTGGCGGCGATCGTAATCGTGCGGTATTCCCACTTCTGCATGATCGGTCCTCTCGGTCACTTCCCACCCACCCCGTGGGGCGTGGCGGCGACACTCCCGCCCCTCCTCACCCGATCTTGAACTCGAACTTGGCGAAGAAGAGCATCTTGCGGTCGCCGGTGCGGTACAGTTCCTCCAGCATCAGTTCCAGGTCGGGCTTCACCTTCGTCGGCTTGAGCAGGCCGGTGCCGCCGTCGATGCTGAACTTCACGTCCTTATCCCACGCGATCATGCCCCGCTCCAGCCACACGGTCAGCTTCTTGATGCCGCGGTCGGTCTTCACCACGATGGTGTCGCCGTTGACGATGTCGGCCGAGAAGCCGGCCGCCCGCGGGGGATTGTCCGGCCGCTCGGCCATCTTCGCCGTCAGTGTCAGTTTCGGTTGCAGCTCGCTCACCCCGATCCAGTAGAAGCGGTCGTCCGTCTCGCGGAAGGTGTGCCAGGCGTCGAACCGGTTGCCGTCCATCCGCAGCGAGTTCAGCCCCCGCACCCGCTTCTTCGGGGCCATCCACTCGAACACGGTCGGCACCTCGGCCGCCTCCCACCCGGCCCCGTGTCCCTTGTAGATGACGAGCGTGGCGTAGTACCCGAAGGGCAGCCAGTTCTGGTACAGGCTCCGCAGCCCGGCGGTGCCCGGCGACCACTCGCCCGTGACGGTGTAGATGGCCACCTTCTGCGCGTTCTTGGCGTAGTCGCGGTAAAACTGGTGGACCGGGGCGGCGGCCATGGCCACCACCCCGGCGAAGGCGTCCGGGCGGCTCATGGCCAGGTCGAGGGCGAAGTTGCCCCCCTGCCCGAAGCCGAACGCGAACACGCGGTCCTGGTCGACGCTGAACTTGCGGGACACGTCGCGGAGGGCGGAGGTGATGACGCGGTGGTCGCCGCCCAGGTAGTCGAAGTTCTTGCCGCTGAACGCCGGTGCCCACTCGGGGGCGATGAGGATGTACCCGTTCCGCTCGCACTCGCCGGCCAGCAGGCCGATCATCCTGGCCGCGTCCACGCTCGGGTCGTGGATGGCCACCACCACCGGGTACGCGCGGCCGTGGTGGTACTCACGCGGCAGCCGGAGATAATAGTTCACCCCCTCGCTGTCCAGGGCCGTCTGCCCGGAGGTGATGCGGAAGGTGTCGGGGGCGCCGCTCTCCTTCCGGTCGATGGGCTTGCCCCGCCGTTTGGACAGGTTCTCGGCGTCGATGGGCGGCAGGAGCGACACGATCTGGGCGATCTCGTCCGGCCCGAGGGCGGTGCCCGTTTGTTGGTACTTCCGCAACACGGCCGAGCGGTCGTTGTACCCCCGCTCGTTCAGATACGCCGTCACCATCGCCCGCGTCTCCCACACCTTGGCCGCGTAGGGCACTTCGTTCTTCGCTCCGTTCTTGCCCATCAGCCAGCCGGTCACGGCCAGGGCCAGGGCCTCCTGCGGCTTGGCCTTCACCGCCCGCCCGGCCGCCCGCTCGCGGGCCATCTGGTCGGCCACCTGGGTGAACGTCTCGACGCGATCCAGGGAGTCCGGGTGCAACTCGGCCAGCACCGCCTCGGCCCCCGTCACCACGCTCGTCCACTCGGCCGGCAGCGGCTTGCCCGTCACTTTCGGCATCAGGTTCACCCCGCCGACCGCCGCGGCGGCCAGCTGCGCGTCCGACACGGTCAGTTCGTCGATCAGCGTCCGCAGGTGCCGGCGGGCCGTCTCGTACTTCGGCTGAACGGTCTCGACGGTCGCCTTCAGCTTGGTCAGCCGGTCGAGCGCGGCCTTGTCCGCCGCCTTCGGCTGGTACGTCTTCAGGTAGTCGCCGGCCACCTGGTACTGCCCGGCGCCGACGGCCAACTCCAACTCGCCGATCATGTAGTCCACCTCCGCCTTGTCGGCGGCGGCGGCCACCACGTCGGACTTGTCGGCCGCCTCCTTCGGCCACGCCCACGGGCAGTCCTTCTTCGCCAGAGCCAGCTCGGCCTTCGCCTCGTCCCGCCACCCGCACTCGAGCAGGAACTCGGCGATTTTCACCCGCTTCATCGGGTCGGGCACGGGCAGCCAGCCGTCCCGCAAGCTGGGGTGGTCGGCCAGCAGTTGCCGCACCACCGCCGGGCCGAACTGCGGGTCGGTCGGGGCGTACGCCTGCCGCATCTTGTGCGTGAGTGAGGTGAGGTAGATCTGCTTGGGGGTGAGGATGTTGGCCACCTGGACGATCCGCTCGCCCGGCCCGCGGCCGGCGTCGTAGGTGGTGGTGCGGCGGCCGTCGGCGTTGAACCCGCCGACGTTTTGCTTGCTGCCGGGCGGCACCATCGGTGCCGTCAGCCCTTCGATCGACGAGCGGCGGTATTCGAGCAGCTTCTCGTCCTTCGTCACGCCCTTGATGAGCTGGATGTTCTTCTTCGCGTTGTTGCTGAAGTAGACCCACCGCGGGCCGCTGCTCAGGAAGTCGCACGGGAACGTCAAGTCGAGCGCGGCGTCGATCACCGCCGTCGAACTGGTCTCCTTCCCGTGCTTGCCGCGGATGGTGAACCCGTCCGGAAACACGACCGCGTCTTGCGCGGCGGCGGCCGACACGAACAACAGCGAGGCGAACAAAGCGGGTCGGCGGAACATAGCAGTCCCCAACGGTTCGGGCGGGTCGGACGATCTGTCATTGTCCCCGACCGGCGGGTGCGGTCAAGCGGGCAGTTGCCCCGGTGCCGGTCGGGTGGGAGAATACCCGTCGCCGGGCGTCGAACGGAGAACGGGTTAGGTCGCCTGGGCGTTGGAGGGGAGTAATGCCGATCTCGTTTCGCTGTCCGAAGTGCCGGAACAAGCTGAGCACCGCCAAGCGGAAGGCGGGCACGCTGGTGGCGTGCCCCGGCTGCGGAGTAGACGTGCGGGTGCCGTCGGCCGAGACCCTCGACCCGGAGGTCGAGCAACTGCTGGCCGCGGCCGGCGTGCGGAACGAACTGGTGGGTGAGCTGCCGACGGCGGCGGCCGAAGTCGAACCGCCGCCCGCCCCACTCCCGCCGCCCGCCGCGGTCGCCCGCCGAGCGAAGCCGACACGCCCTGCCCCGACACCGGCCAAGCTGAACGACCTGCCCCTGTTCGAACGGGAAGACTTCGCCGAGATGTTGGAGCAGGGCGACGAGTCAGACGCCGACGAGACGCCGCTGCCGTTACCGACCGCACCGGCCACGAACACCAGTCCGGCCGACGGGTTCGTCATCACCCGCGGCACCGCCATCATGGTGCTGGTGTCGGTGGTCGTGATGCTCGGGCTGGCGTTCGCCGCGGGGTTTATGGTGGGCAACCGGGGGTAGTGTCGCCGTTCGCTCCGCGAACGGTCGCCAAGGACCGCCGCGGACAGGCCGTTGGCACCGTTCGCGGAGCGAACGGCGACATTCAATTCGTCGCCCACGCCGGCAGCGTGACATGCCCGTTCGCGGCGAGCGCCCGCGCGCTCACTTGCAGCACACGCAGGAAGCCTTCGCTGTCGGCGTGGTCGAACGCGCCGATGGCCTCCATGCTTGCGTTCGCTTCCGAGTACATCTGGTGCGGCACGTCGGCCGCGCTCTCGAACGTGGCGTTCCCCTTGTACAGCGTCAGCGCCACCGTGCCTGTCACCAAGTTCACCACCGGCTTCATGGCTTCGCGGGCCATGTGGGTGGCCAGGTCGAACCCGTACCCCTGGTAAATCTGCTTCGCCACGAACAGGCTCAGTTGGTCGAACAGCTCCCGCGCCCGGCGGTCGATCACCAGTTGCAACAAATAAGCGTAGGCGGTGCCGAGCACTTCCATCCCCGGCGCTTCGTACACGCCCCGGCTCTTGATGCCCACGAAACGGTTCTCCACGAGGTGCGTGCAGATGCCGACCGCATTCCGCCCGCCGATGGCGTTGGCTTGCTCGATGGCCTGGAACGCGGTGGTGGCCTTGCCGTTGATCGACACCGGCCGGCCCTTCTCGAACCGCACCGTCACCGTCTCCGGTTTGTCCGGGGCGTCCTGCGGCTTCACCCCCATGCCGGGCGTGACGAACCACGGCGAAGTCGTCAGGTGTTCGAGCTTACCGGCTTCGTGGGTCAGGCCGAGCAGGTTCGCGTCGGTGCTGTACGGGGCATCTTTCGTGGCCGTGATCGGCAGCTTGTGTTCGTTGCAGTAGTCGATCATCTCCGTCCGCCCGCCGAACCGCTTCAGGAACGCCGGATCCCGCCACGGGGCGTAGATGGTCACTTCCGGGGCGAGCATGTTAGTGCAGAGTTGGAACCGCACCTGGTCGTTGCCGCGGCCGGTCGCCCCGTGGCCGAGCACGCCGATCTTCCGCTTCGCCAGTTCCGGGATCATGCCCGCGACGATGACGTGCCGGCCGATGCCGGTGGTGTTCCAGTACCGCCCCTCGTAGCACGCCTGAAACTGGATCACTTCCAGCCCGCTCTCGGCGATCATGTCGTGCAGCGGGATGGCCACATACTCGGCCGCCCCGCACGCCCGCATCCGCTTTTCAATGGTGCTGAAGTCGGTTTCGTCCGGCTGGGCGATGTCGGCGGTGAAGCAGACCACGTTCACGTCGTGTTCGGTCAGCCACTTGGTGACGGTGCAGGAGTCCAGCCCGCCGGAGGCGGCGAACGCGACGGTCTTGCCTTTGAGATCAGCGACGGTGGTCATCGGCGGCCCGGAGGTTGGGTGCGGGGGAAGAGATATGATACCAGCCACACCCTCTTCGCCGCGACCAACGGAGCGTGCGAGGCCAACCCGCTCCCGTTGGTCGCGGCGAAGAGGGTGTTCTTGAGGTGCGGGCATGTCTTTCCTCCCCTACCCGCTGTCCGAATACACCGTCCAGGTGGTCGGCTGTGGCCTCGCGCTGCTCGGCGCGGTGGCCGGCGTGCTCGGCACGTTCGCGGTGGTGCGTCGGCAGAGCCTGCAAGGGGACGCGGTGTCGCACGCGGCACTCCCCGGTGTGGCGATCGCGTTCCTGCTCGGCGGGCGGACGCCACTGGTGCTGGTGCTGGGCGGGGCGGTGGCCGGGTGGGTGGCCATGCGGCTGGTGAGCGGCATCGTGCGCCGCAGCCGAATCCCGTTCGACTCGGCCTTGGCCGGCGTGCTGGCGGTGTTCTTCGGCGCCGGGTTGGTGCTCATCACCTACATGCGGAACCTGTTGAAGCGCCCGCCGGGTGGCGGCTTCGAGGAGTGGCTGAAGCCGCAGCTCGCCGACCTCCGCAACAGCCCGCTCGAAGCCTACCTGTTCGGGCAGGCGGCATTTCTGAACGTGCTCGACCTGTGGCCGATTGGCATCCTCGGCGGCGGGGCGGTGCTGGTGGCGGTGCTGTGCTGGAAGGAGTTCAAGCTCATCAGCTTCGACGCCGACTTCGCCGCGAGCATCGGCTTCCGCACCCGTTGGATCGACGCACTCCTCACGACACTGATCGTGCTGGCGGTGGTGATCGGCTTGCAGTCGGTGGGCGTGGTACTGATGAGTGCGCTACTGGTGGCACCCGCGACGGCCGCCCGGCAGTGGACGAACCGCCTCGGCCTGATGGCGACACTTGCGGCGGTGTTCGGGGCGGTGGCCGGGTTCGGTGGTGAAGTGCTGGCCCACGTGTGCAGCACCGAAGGGAAGACGGTGCCGACCGGCCCGACGGTGGTGCTGTGCGCGTCGGCGGTCGTGCTGCTGTCGCTGCTGTTCGGCAGCAAGCGGGGACTGGTGTGGCGGATGGTTCGGGCGAACGGCGCGACGTGAGTCCGCCGATTCCGGGTGAACCGCGGGTGTCAACCCGCGGGTGAGCCGTCACCCAGGCGGCTGACGCCGCCGGTTCACCCGAATTTTGCGGCCCTGCACTTCCCACACCGACCGGCCCCGCTAGAATCACAAACTTCATCCCTCTCCGATCTTCGGGGAGGGTCGCGTTTTTTGCGGGTGAGCAGTCATGGCCAAGCAGGTGACGGCGCAGGTGAAGCTCCAGTGCCCGGGCGGGTCGGCGACCCCGGCCCCGCCGGTCGGCCCGGCCCTCGGCCAGCACGGGGTGAACATCGGCCAGTTCGTCAAACAGTTCAATGATCGCACCAACGCCCCGGACCTGAAAGGCCTGATGCTGCCGGTGATCATCACCGTGTACTCGGACCGCTCGTTCGAGTTCAAAATCAAGTCGCCGCCGGCGGCGGTGCTCATCAAACTGGCGTGCAAGATCCCGCCCGAGAAGAAGAAGGGGAGTGCGGTGATCCCGGCTGACGCCAAGAAGTCGGGCAAGTACAAGGGGTTCACCATCAGCCAGAAGCAACTGCTCGAGATCGCCACCAAGAAGCAGGCCGACCTGAACGCCCGGGACGTGGAACACGCCGCCCGCATCATCGCCGGCAGCGCCCGGAGCATGGGTATTAGCGTCGTTGACTGACCCGACGAGCCGCGACCGCAGGGGAGCGGGTGATTTCTGACCGCTCCCCTGCGGTCGCGGCTCGTCAATATCCTCCCGCACCCCTTGCAAACCGCAGAGGGGGAGGAGCGAGTTCCCTCCCTCGGGAGACGGAACCCGCCCCGCCAACCGGAGTCCGAACAGATGGCGAAAGAGAAAGACGCGGCCACCGCGTCGCCGGCGGACGCACCTCCGACCGCGACCCCCGCACTGGCACCGACGCCCAAGGCGGAGGACGTCACCCCGCGCAAGAAGAAGAAGCCGGGCGTGTCGCCAAAGCGGGGCAAGAAGCTGAAATCCCAACTCCGCAACATCGAGAAGAAGATCGAGGCGGCCGGCTCCGTCAACCTGAAAGCGGGGGTCGCCCTGCTGAAGTCGGTCAAGCGGGCCAAGTTCGACGAGACCGTCGAGCTGCACATCAACCTGGGCATCGACCCGGCACAGTCGGACCAGGCGGTGCGGGGCACGGTCAGCCTGCCGCACGGCATCGGCAAGAGCGTGCGAGTGGCCGTGTTCTGCCAGGGCGACAAGATCGCACAGGCGAAGGCCGCTGGCGCGGACGTGGCCGGCGGGGCCGACCTGGTCGAGCGGATCCAAAAAGAGAACTTCCTCGACTTCGACGTGGCCATCACCACCCAGGACATGATGCCGCAGGTGGCGAAGCTCGGGAAGGTGCTCGGCCCCCGCGGACTGATGCCCACCCCGAAGGCGGGCACCGTGGTGTCGGCCAACGCCGACATCGCCGCCGTGGTGAAGGAGTTCAAGGCGGGTAAGGTGGAGTACCGGGCGGACAAGACCGGTCAGGTCCACGTCGGCGTCGGCAAGATGAGCTTCGACGACCAGAAGCTGGTGGACAACATCAACACCCTGATGGAAGCCGTGCGGGCGTCCAAGCCGAGCGGGGTGAAGGGCAACTACATCAACGGCATCGTGCTGTCGGCCACCCAGTGCCCCGGCATTCCCCTCACCATCTAACCCTGTAGGTCGGGCTGTGCCCGACGCTCGCAGGCTGTCGGGCACGGCCCGACCAACAGAGGACCCCCACGATGAGCAAAGCCGTCAAACAGCTCGAGCTGGACGACCTGCGGAAGTCGCTCACGGGCGTGAAAGACTACGTGCTGCTGGAGCCGATCAAGCTGGACTCGGCCACCGAGTACAACTTCCGCAAGTCCCTCCGCACGAAGAGCGTCCGCGTCAAGCTGGTGAAGAACAGCTATGCCAAGAAGGTGTTCGCCGAGATGGGGGTGAACGCCCCCGCCCTGACCGGCCCGACCCTGCTGTGCTGGGGCAGCGACAGCCCGAAGGGGCTGGGCACGGCCGTCGATACGGCGATGAAAGAGTCGAAGAAGGACCCGAAGGCCCCGGACAAGCTGAAGGAGCGGACGGGCATCGTGGAAGGGGTGCCAATGCCCCTGGCCGCGATGAAGAACGTGCCGACCCGGCTGGAGGCCATCGGCGAACTGATCTCCGCCGTCAACGCCCCCGGCTCGGCCATCGCCGGTGCGCTCGTCGGCCCGGGCAGCCAACTGGCCGGCATCCTGAAGGCGATCGAAGAGAAGACGCCGGAACCGGAAGCCGCCCCCGCGGCCCCCGCCGCCTAAGTGGTCCACTCGCTCCGCGAGTGGTTCCAACAAGAAACGAACACTCCGCTCGCGGAGCGAGTGGACCACACCGACCCAGCTATTACGCCCCCGCCGGCCGCTTCACCGGCACCGTTCCAACCCTCAACCCGACCCGAAAGGACCTCCCATGAGCGCCGTGGCCGAACTGGGCGACAAACTCGCCAAACTGACCATCGCCGAAGCGGTGGAACTGAAGAACTACCTGAAAGAGAAGTACCAGATCGAACCGGCCGCCGGTGCGGTGATGGCTGCTCCGGCCGGCGTCGGCGGCGGTGCCGAAGTCAAGAAGGAAGAGCCGACCGAGTTCAACGTGGTCCTCGAAGGTGCCGACCCGGCCAAGAAGATCAACGTCATCAAGGTGGTCCGCGAGTTGACCGGCCAGGGGCTGGCCGAAGCGAAGGCGACCGTCGAAGGCGCGCCGAAGAACATCAAGGAGAACGTGGACAAGAAGACGGCCGAAGACCTCAAGAAGAAGCTGGAAGACGCCGGCGGCAAAGTGTCCGTCAAGCCGGCGTAACTCGAACGAACAGGCGAGCCGGGAGCGTGAGCGACCGGAGATGTTGAACTCCAGTCGCTCAC
>JANNQE010000804.1:0-3266 GCA_031441625.1 Planctomycetia bacterium | reverse complement strand
CGTCAATGGCACGTCAGCCCCTTCGGAATGGGGCCACACTCGCCCCACTCCCCAGGGCTTCCGCCCTGGGCTACGAACGCCGGCCGCTTCGCGGCGACACGACACGTCCGATCCCACCAACTCCCGTGACTCTCACCCCGGTTGACCCCTTCGCCGACCACTCTCGCCCCCAGCCCCGCCCGCCCGTCTACTACACTGACGGCATGTCACGCCCCCTCCTGTCGCTGGCGTTCGTCGGGCTGCTGGCGCTGCCGGCGGCGGCGCACGTGCTGCCCGAAGCCGAGTTCACCCGCCGCGTCGAGGTGCTACTCGACCCGGCCGGCGTGACGGTCAAGTACGCCCTCACCCTGTCCGAAGAGTCGATGCTGCTCGACGGGCGGACGTTCATTACCAACCCCGAACTCAGCACCCTCGGGCTGAACTTCACCAAAGACTCGTTCTTCAAGTGGTACATCGAGGCGAAGGGGAAGCGGGTCGCCGCGTCGTTCATCGCTCTGCTCGACGGCAAGGAACTGAAGTTCGTCGTGACGAAGCACGAGGGCAGCCGCGACGACCACAACCAACAAATCCGCTTCGAGTTCCGCGGCGACTGGCCGAGCCGCACCGCCGGCCCGCACAAGTTCGAGTTCACCGACGCGACCGAGTTCGTCGGGCGGGACGGCAAGTCGGTGTCCGAAGAGGCCGACGGGGCGGTGAAACTGACCGTGGGCGAGCGGGGGACGAACCGCTTCGCCGAGTTCGACTCCGACGAGCCGCCGGCGCGGATGCACGAACTGCGGAAGGTGCTGAAGGCGGGCGAGGAACTGCTCCGCCGTCAGGGGTCGGCCGCGTTTCAGTTGAAGCCCGACGACGTGTCCGCCCCCGTGACGCCGACCCCCGACACTCCCCCGCCGGTGGAGATCACGCCCGACGACCGTGGGGTGATGGAGCAGTTCCACGACCGCGGGCTGAAAGCGCTGCTCGACTCGAACCTCGGCATCGGCGTACTGCTGGTGTTGTCGGCGGTGTTCGGGGCGGCGCACGCCTTCACCCCCGGCCACGGCAAGACGATGGTGGCGGCGTACCTGGTGGGCGAGCGGGGCACCGTGTGGCACGCCGTCACCCTCGGGCTGACGGCCACCGCCGCGCACACCGGCAGCGTCATCCTGGTGGCGGTCGGCCTGTTCGCCTTCTACGGGAACACCGCCCCGGCCACCGCCCAGGCGTGGCTCATGCTCGTCGGCGGGCTGTTCATCTTCGGCGTCGGCGTGTGGCTGTTCATGCAGCGGCTGCGGGGCAAGGCGGACCACGTGCACTTGTTCGGCACGGACCACACGCACAACTCGGACGGCACGGTGACGCACCAACCTCCGAAGGCCGGCACGCAGTCGAAGCTCGGCTGGGTGCGGGTGGTGCTGCTCGGCTTGGGCGGGGGGATCATCCCGTGCTGGGACGCGGTGATGATGCTGCTTTTGGCCATGGCGCAGGGGCAGATCGGGCTGGCCATCCCGCTGCTGCTGGCGTTCAGCGTCGGGCTGGCGGCGGTCATGATCCTGCTCGGGCTGGCGGTGTTGGGGGCCACTCGTTTGGGCGGGCGGCGGTTCGGCGACTCCCGCTGGTTCCGCTACCTGCCGGTGGCGAGCGCGCTGGTGCTGGCCGTCGTCGGCCTGTGGTTCCTCCGCGACGGCTTCCAGGCGCTGAGCGCCGCCGGGCGGTGATATGTTGAACGCATCCCGTCCGCCGCGTGTCGCCGCCATGCCCCTGCTCCGCCGCTGGTACTACGTCGCCCCGATCGCCTTCCTGGCCGTCATCCTGTGGCTCCAGCCGGCCGAGCGGCCGGTGATGATCGCCGCCGACCACCCGCCGGCCGGTTACCCGTTCACCGAGTCGTTCGCCCGCTGGCTGACCGACGACTGCGACACCCTGGCCTACGCGGTGCGGGCGGAGAACGCCGCCCGCGGGCGGAAGGGCGGGGTGGTCGGCCCCGGCTGGTTCGAACGGGAGACCGGGTTCCGCGCGCACGGGCGGATCGACCCGGACAAGCACGTGGAGCGGGTCGCCCCGTACGAGCCGATGGCGGACGGCATGCGCGACTTCGAGCGCCGGCTGCGCGAGCCGGAACCCTTCGCCGACCGCTACTTCCTCGAATACCCGCCGCTCGCGCTGTACCTGTTCCGCCTGGGGCTGATCGGCGCACCCGACCCCGCCCCGGCCGACCTGCCCGCGGCCGTCCTGGACGACCACCAGTTCTACCTCGGTTGCCACGTCCCGAACACGCCGGCGGAGGAGGCACAGTACCGCCGCTTCCGCCACGCCCTGCGCGTGTACGCCGTGCTCATGACGCTCGCCCAACTCGGATTGATGCTGGTACTCGATTACGGCTTCCCCAGGTGCCCGACGTGGCTGCTCATCCTGCCGGGGTTCCTTTACAACACGCCGTGCCGGTTCGACATCCTGCCGGCGCTGCTGGTGATGGCGAGCATCCTGGCGGCGGACAAGCGGCGGGTGTCGGCGGCCGGGCTGCTCCTGGGGCTGGCCGTCGCGTTCAAAATGTACCCGCTGGTGCTCGCCCCGATCCTGCTCCGGTTCTCGGCGAGGAGTTGGAAGGACGCGGCCGTCTGGTGCGGGTGTGCGGCGATCCCGGTCGTGTTCAGTTACGGGCTGATGTACTTCACCGACGGCATCGAGGGCGCAACCGTGCCGTTCAAGTACCAGCTCGGCCGTGACCCGGAGCCGGACTGGTGCTTCTACGACAAGTTCCTCCCGATGGCGCTGTCGGTCAAGACGCCGCTCATGTCCACGCTCCGCACGGCCGTCCCTCTGCTGGTGTCGCTGTTCCTGTGCGTCCGCCGGCCGGCCGACGTGTACGGCCTGCTGCGGCGGTGCGTGGTCGCGCTCGTCGTGTTCCTGTCGCTGTCGGTGTTCTACTCGCCGCAGTGGTGGCAGTGGCTGGCGGTCCTGCTGGTGCCGCTGTGCGCCCGCCACCGCTGGCTGATCGCGGCCGTCGTGTTCCTCGACGTGTGGACGTACCTGCACTTCCCCGTCCTGTTCGACAGCATCTACGGGGGGGCCTTCGGCGACTCGGTGAAGTGGGTACGGGACGCGCACGTGCTGGTGCGGGCGATGGCGTGGTTCGCCGTGGCCGGGGCGTGCGTGTGGTACGAGTGGCGGGGGGCGACCGCGCCGCGGCACGCTACGTGATCTGGTGCCACCGCATTCCCTGCGTGTGTGCCCCCCCCGCACCGGCAGTAAGGCCTGGCCCACCTTTCCCGATTGCCGTAGCCAGC